>CAZZLI010000054.1:0-18119 GCA_964655055.1 uncultured Ferruginibacter sp. | reverse complement strand
TTAACAAAAGGGATTGGCCTTGTGATGATGAAAGTCATTTTATCATGCGATTGGATGGTACAGAAATCCACAGAATATGCACAATTCGGTTTTGGGAATTTTCAGGGATTAAGGGCTATTAAAGATATGTTTAAAATCCGGCTTTAGATAAAGAATGAAAAAAGCTATTTTATGATAATACGTATTGATAATCTGTTTGTTATGATTTTTTCTCTGAATCAGGATTCACCGGATTTGAGGATTAAAGAATTTTTATTCCGGTTCCATGCATCAAAGTACACGAAATGCCCGTTGGCCGGAGGACAACACTTTGCGGCTTGACCTACCTGCTTGTGCGGCTTGGCGTGAAAGAAACCGGGGCTATGCCCCCCTCGATCCCCCCAAAGGGGGGGAGGGAAATCCTTCTTTTCCCGGAACGTTTCGTGAAAAAAATCAGCGGAATCATTCCATCAACGTAATCAGCGGTTCAGACAAGAAAGCATAAACTCAAACCAGATGCAATCATTTCCATCCTCGTTCAAACAAAAATGGGGACAACAAACGCTGTCCCCATTTGTAAAATTCTCTCTCAGACCAATTTATTCCGAAACCAGCACCTGCAAATGCTGCCTGTTCGCATCCGGTCCAACCAGCTCGAGCGTATAAACACCCGCCGATGATTTTCCGGGCAAGGTCAATTGACGTGCCGCGGTTCCACCTGGATGTTCAATCATATTCATAAGCATGACTTTCCCCTCTGCATTCAGCAAGCGCACCTGGTAGCGGCCCGCGGCTTGGTTGTTCAACTGCAGATTGATGCGACCACCCTGAACCGGGTTGGGCGAAACAGTGAATGTAGGCTTGGTACCGGCCACAGGCTTGCGGCGGAATACGATTTTGAAGCGGCTGGCTTCTTTAGAGCCTGGATCCGCATTTACGGTAACCGGAACTACGGTTGTTCCGCCGAGGTTGAGCGGGGTTCTTGCCGAAGCATAATTGTCAACCAGTTCGGCTTCCAGTCCGGGTTCGCTCAGTTGCTGTGCCCTTACCTCGATCAGGTAGTTTTTCTCCTGCAGGTTGCTGGTGGCGAAAACCAACTCATCGCCGTCGGCCACAGGTTGACGACCTTCCACGGCCAGCAAATCCGTTCCGTTGGCAATACCGAAGTTTTCGGCACTGTTCTTCATTTTTTTAGCATCATCTGCATTTACAGCATTGGCAAAACGATCGCTGAACACCACCGTATTGCCATCAGCTACCTCAAGGTTGGTTGCATCGAGCAGGCGGGTGTCAATCTTCACGAGACGATTGGCAGGTATCAGCGGACGGAACGCGTTGTTGCTGCTGCCGCTGACCTTGACATTCTCGTCAAAAAGCAGGCGCTGACCGGTACCCGGGCTCTTGGGCGATACGAAGAAGCCCTGTCCGCTTTGTATGGTGGTGTTCACCTGGCCTACGGTGAAGCTGCCGCCTCCCGGCGTACAGGCATATCCGTTGGTGGCACTGAAGGTCTGGTATCCACCCAATGAGGAACCGCTGCGACGGCGGGCATCCCAGAGGTAATACACCTCGTTTATCCTTGTGCTGTTGTTGCTTTGAAGCTGGGTGAAACTGATTGCCGAGGGATAGATATTACCTACCACATTGAAGGCATGGGTAAGACCTACCGGAATTCCGCTGCCCTGATAGAGCAGGCCGGTGGTACGCAAAACCGCGTCCTTGCTGTTGTCGGTCACGGCAGTGTTCGCGCCTACCGTACGGTTACCTCTGACGAAAACAAAGTAGGCACCTGCAGTATCAAGATTATAGCTGTTGGTGTTAGGCACATTCACCCATGCCGTGCCGCTATAGCTCTGCATGGATGCAAAATTGGTGCTCCTTACGTCAAAGCCCAGCGCAGTGGCATTTGATGGAGTTCCCGAAATCTGTATGCCGAATCCGTTGTTGTTGACGCCTCCCTCCTGCCAGGCCGAACGGATACTACGTCCGCCGGGTACAAAGGTGGGCACGGAGAGCATCCTCCAAGCCTTGATATGCGAGGGTGTAACGCTGGCATTGTAAACAGGAACATAGCGCTCGACCGTCACATTGCCAGTAATGTAATTGCCCGCATCATCGCTCGCAGCCACCCGGGCGGTACCGAACTGGTTCGACTTCAGCGTAAGGAATCCGTTCGATTCAAGTGTAGAACCGGTGATGATGTTGATTTCGCCCGGCGCACTGGTGGATGTACCACCGGTAATTTCCATGGCCGATGCCAGGGTGGTGCTGCCGCCATTGATGGTCAGGTTCTTAAGCCGGATGGGTGCCGACGAAATCAGCGTAGCGGTTGAATTGAGCACCAGCCCGGCCTGATCGGAGCCGGTGAGCGTAGACAATGAAGTTCCATTGTAGCCGCCATTGATGGTCAGCGTCCGATTTCCGAGTGAAAGGGTGGCCCCATCGTTGATGGTGAGGCTGTTGACTTCCGCATCCACATTCAACACCGGGTTATTGGGAGTTCCTGAAGCGATGGTCACTTCAAGCGAGGAACTGGGCAAGCAGCCGCTCCAGTTTCCGACCTCGTTCCAATTGCTGTTCACCGCTCCGGTCCAGGTGGTGGAGGTACTGGGGTTGAAATATACGTCAATGGTGCGGTTGGCACTTACATTCTCAAACGTGTAAGTGGAAACGGCACCTAAAGAAGTGGTACCATCGAGAATTACTTCAGCAATTTCGAAGCAGGCATCGGGTGTTATGGTGAATACCCGGCTACCACCAGCGCTTACAGTAACGGTTCCGGATGGAGAAATACTGCCCCCGGCGGTTTGTGCCGTAGCGGTGATGGTGAAGTTTGAAGATACAGTGAAGGCTGTTGTGTTCAACGTGGAGGTTCCTGTTGCCGCCGTGGTCCAGTTGGCCGGGTTGTTCACCAGCGCCTTGTAGGCAGCGATTGTTGTCTGGTTAGAACGGGATCCGGTGTACTGTCCTGTTTGCGCATTGGTGGCAAAACTCAGGTTGCCGTTGGTCACATTCAGGTCGCTGGGCAGATAAGAATTGTTAGCATCCGGCGTACCAGAAATCAGCCAGGCTTTGTTCATGTTTAGCCCGAAAATCATATTGCCCGCAGTGGTACCGCCTCCAAAGGTGGTGGGATTGGCATTGGCGGCAAAACCCGGGAACCCACCGCTATTATCGTTGCTTTGATAAACAAAGATCTGGTCACCACCGGATGCAAGCCCATTCAATCCACCGGTTGAACCGGCTGTGGCTGCTCCGATGCTGGCGGTAAGCCCTTCTATCTTAATAACTGTTCCGGCTGAAATGGCCGACCCGGTGTTGTTCTGCCAGATTACGAAGTTCTCTCCTCCCCTTGCGTTGTTTGCTGTGGTGGATGATGAACTGCTCAGGAAACCGTTATCGGTGAATTTCAGGAAGGCTCCATTCTGCAGGTCCACCCAGTTCACAAAAGTGAAATTGTCCGGTGTGTTGGTATTGTATCCCAGAATGGTAATATCGCCCTTGGCGAGTACGGCAAATATGGAAGCCGTGAGTCCGGTGGGCTGTGTAAGCGTGTAGTTGGAAGCCGCTGCACCGCCTAGTGTGGACGTGGAGGTTACAGCGATGTTGTTGCCTACGGCGCTGGATGCGAAGGTTCCGGTACCGGTCAACGTCACCACATCCGGACTGATCACACCGGCCAGCGAACCTGTAATGGTAGTATTGGTAGTTCCATCGAACAGTTTGCCAGCCGCGGCAACGCCCGAGATGGTGAGTGCCTTGGCGGTGATGTCGCCTGTAAGCGAAGGCTGACTCAGCGAATATTTGGCCGCATCGGTACCATTCAGCGTGAAAGAAGTAACGATGGATTTGCCGGTTCCAACATTGGCGTTGATGAATGTACCACCGCCTGCCAGTGAAACGTTGTCCGACCCTACGATTCCGCCGCTGAGCGTGGCCCCTGTAATCGTGGCAGCCGTTGTGCGGTCATACACTTTGGTGGTGACCGATGCGCCGGTTACAGTCAGCGGTTTCACATTCACGGTAAGTAACCTGATCACATTGCTGGCCGCCGCATAGGTACCGTCGCCGGGCTGGCTGGCCGTGATATTTGCAGTACCCGGACCAACAATCGTGAGCGTATTTCCGGAAATGCTGGCCACGGCTGTATTGGAACTGCTGAACTGTACGGTTAGGCCGGATGTGGAAGTGGCTGTGAGATTGAAGGCCGCATCGCCATAGGTGACGGCACTTAGCGCATCGAAAGTGATGGTCTGGGGCAGCAGGCTCGAAATGGTGAAGCTGTAAGCAGCCGAAGATGCGCTGTTGTAATTGTCATCGGAGGCGATGGTAGCTACCACCACATAGGTACCGGGGTCAGTGGGAGCTGTAGCGGAAGGTCCATAGGTAGTGGACCCGGTTCCGCTGTAAGAATACGTGATGGTTCCTGTTGGTGCAACTCCCGAGCCTACAGCAGGAGCTGTCGCGGAGTTGGGTCCCTGAGGACTTCCATTCACCGTGAAAGAAGTTGACCCGGTGACGGTTACCACCGGAGTGGCTTTACTGATTGTGTACGCCAACACTTCATTGTCGGTTCCGGCTGAATTGGAGGCGGAAATATTGATATTGTAAGCCCCCGGTGTGGTTGTGGCCGGGAAACTGATGGTGGGTGTGCTGAAGGTTGCACCTGAAGGCAGGCTGGTTGCACCAAAGCTGGTGGGTTCATTTGAAGCGACAATCGTGTAGGATCCCGCCGAGCCATAGGTATGTCCTGCGGTCAGGCTGCTGGTGATTACGGGTGTAACAGGATTGAAGGGCGCAAACACAATGCCGCGGAAAGCTGTGTTGGCGGCTGCCGTAACAATGGAGGTGGCTGCACCGGAAGTTATAGTGGCATTATACCCGCTGTTATCGACTTTTGTATAAATGCTGCCTCCGCCTGCTGCTGCTGAAGCTCCGGTAGTACCGAAAAGCGTTACGGTTGTTCCACTGACGGAACCTGTGAGACCCCGGATTGCAGTGGCTGCCACCGATCCGTTGGCTGTCCAGGTTCCGGACACCAAAGAGTATTTGTAGATCAGATTCGTTCCATCGTCTACCGTGTAAAGTACATCGGGACCAGCCACGGAGGAATTCAGATCTGCGAAAAAGACATTATACATGGATGTGCCTGTTCCTGTAACAACGTTAGTAAGTGTCTGGCCGGAAGTTGTGGGCGTGCCTGTACCTACGCTTCCCAAGCCCGACGACTGGGTCGTATATAACTGTCCGTTCACAATGCTTAGCGTACGGAGGTTGGTAGGCGTGGTCATCAATTGGGTGGAGGTAGAGGAACCCAGCGTGGCATAGCGTACCGAACCGGCGCCACCGGCCACCCAGATATCCGTTCCATTGGTTGAAGCAGCTGCACGGGGAGTGCTGGCGGTGGCAAAGTCCGTAAGAGCGGTTGTGGTATTGATTAAGCCATCCGCATCAATTCTGCCTACCACCCTTCTTACCGTGTTGGCATCCGTGCCGGAAAGGGAGGTTGCCGCTGTTGAAGCGTATCCGGTAACCAGCAGATACCGGTTGTCGGTCGAACGGGTAATCATACCTTCCGAAGTGGAGGTACCATTTGCTATAAGCCCAAAATTGGATCCGGAAGCTGTGGTGGGCATTGCCAGTGAACGAACCAGCACACCCGCCGTGGTGTACTCATCCAGGAACACAGGGTTGCCGGTATTGACCAGGCTACCGGTGCCGTTACCCACACGATATACAACCAGGTTGCCCGGAGTAAACGCGTTGGACGTGATGTTAGCCGTTAGACCGGTAGGTTGTGTAAGCGAATAGTTTCCGGCATCGGCCCCGGCAAGCGTGGAGGTTGAAGTAACCGCAATGCCATTGCCTACGGCGCTGCTGGCAAAGGTTCCGGTACCCACCAGCGTGACCACATCGGGCGAAATCACCCCGCTTAGTGTACCTGTGATGGTGGCGGCTGTTGTGCCGTCGAACACTTTATTGCTTGCAGCCGCACTGGTAACAGTAAGCGCCTTTTGGGTGATATTACCGGTAAGGGTGGGCTGTGTCAATGAGTATTTGGAAGCATCCGTACCATTCAGGGTGAAGTTGGTGGTTACGGATTTGTTGGTTCCTGCGGTGGCGGTATTGAACGATCCGCCTCCGGTAAGACCTACCACATCCGAACCCACGATGCCACCGCTCAGGGTGGCGCCGGTGATGGTGGCGGTGGTGGTACGGTCATACTCCTTGGTGGTTACAGAAGCGCCGGTTACAGTCAGCGGCTTGGCATTCACCACCAGCGTTTGCGAAACATCGGTAGCGGGCGCATAAGTGGCATCACCGGCCTGCTTGGCGATGAGGTTGGTGGTGCCGGGGGCCAAAATGGTGACGGTGTTACCTGAAACCGAAGCCACCGAAGTATTTGAACTCTCAAACGTCACCGATAAACCTGAGGAAGCGGTGGCGCTCAGGTTGAAATTCGCAGCTCCATAAGTAACCGGACTGCTGATGGTGGTGAAGTTGATGGTTTGGGTAAGTTGATTGTTGATCTGGAAAGCATAAGCTGCGGAGCTGGCTGAATTGTAGTTGTCATCGGCCGCAATGGTGGCAGTGGCGGAATAGGTTCCCTCGGCGCTGGGTTTGGTAGCCGAAGGTCCGTAGCTGGTGGAGCCCGTTCCGCTGTAACTGAAAGTAACGCTTCCTGTAGGGGTCAATCCCCCGCCCACCGCGGGCGCGGTAAATCCATCGGGTCCCTGCGGACTACCGTTGGCCGTGAAGGAAGTGGCGCCGGTAACAGTTACGGTGGGTGTGGCCTTGCTGACGGCATTGCCGGTAGCGGGAGTAGTGATGTTAACTGAAGTAGCCCCGGTACTGCTCAATACAATGTTCTGGCTGTTATAGGAACCGGTCACAAGGGCGTCGGCTTTGATTCGGATACCCAGGGTGCCGCTGGCTGAGCCACTGCTTTGCGTGAAGGTGGCTGTGGAACCCCAACTTGTTCCGTTGTTGCTGGTAACCTCAAATCCAGTGGGTGCGGTGGCAACCAGATCAGCGGTAAGACCGGAACCAGACACGGAGAAGTCTTGCTTAGTGGATGCTGTACCATGTGTGGTGGTAAACGCGCTGGTTGTTGTGGCTCCGGTAATGGATGCGCCGGATACGGGCGCGGCACCCGTGAGGGCAACGGTAGCCATCTGGTAATTGCCGGTGGAACTGGTGGTACCATATGCAAGGATGCGAATGGTTAGTTTTTGTGTAGAGGTATTTCCGGGGGCGGGAATGACCGCGTTATTCGTTGTAGCAGTTAATAATAATACGGTAACCGTACCACCGGTAGTTGGCGTGGCACTGGCTGTATTGGCTGTGGAATTGACTATGGCGAATGTGGGCGAATTACCCCAGCCATAATACACGGAATAGGCTCTCGGTGCAGAGCTGGTGCTGCTGATAGCCGCAGAGATGGCAAGATTCAGCGTTGAATTCGGAAAGTTTTGTGTGGAACCGAGCGTAACGCTGAACTCAAGATATTTTGTTGCGCTCAGCGATATCGGCCAGCCTGTGGTTCTGTGGTTGGTGTTGGCATTTGCTGCCGTCACTCCGTTCAACGCAATACTGGACAGTGTGGCTCCTGTGAGCGCCGTGGATCGTGCGGCATCTTGGTTTGTGGTGTTGCTGGCGTAATTGGCGCTGGTGATACTGGTGGTAAAGTTCCAGCTAACATAATTGGTAGATTGGGCACTCAACTGACTGGCGTTGACCAGAGACAGTGCGGAAAACCCAAACAGAAAAAAAACGCGTGCCGCAGACGATAAACGTTTCATACGAATGAAGCTCATAATGGATGATTTTACAAGTAAGGAAGTCCAAAAAATTGGGAGTAAGGAAGGCGGTATTCAATGTGTACGGAAAAGCAGGGCGAAGATAATACCCGAAAGCCCATGGAAAGTTAAGCCAATATTATGGATTGGGAAAAGATTTTGAAGTCGGCCAAACCGGGGATACCCTAAAACTTTTTATTAAGAATTGACTTGGAAGAATCAATTAAAAATCAGGCACTTGTGGCGTTTTCCACATTCCTGACCGGTAGCACGGAATTGTTAATGGCTGATTCCGGTGTTTGGCGGACGAGGCGGTGTTTGGAAATTGTGAGAAAAAAGGGCACGTGAGCCCGGAAATATGGCAGACTTTGAATGAATAGTATCGAACTGGCACACGAGCGGACTAGTGCGCCAGAAAAACAAGTAATACCGATTGGATATCTGTAATTGACCAATATCATTGACCCAAACAGCTATCACATCGGCACTATACGGGAAATTTTTGGGCTGAAAGTAACTTACTTTCGTATAACGTCAGGCACACGATGGGACTCGTGCGCCAGAACGAACATCCCAAGCACATTCACGCACGAAATGCACATTGACCGAAGGGCAATTCTTTGCGCCTTGCCTTACCTGCTTATGCGGCTTTGCGTGAATCAAACGAATTAGCAGTTTGTGAGCCACTAAACAAACCGAACAAGTAAGAGACATGAACTTTGGAATGCTTCAGGAATCCATTACATCCATTTGGCCATAAACATCTTGAAATCGGTCCGCAACTGTTCAACGAGTTTTTCGTATCGTTCGACCCGTTCACGCTGATCTTCATGGTCGGGGAATTTTCGATGGTCGCTGGCAACCGGCCAGCGGTGCACTTCGGCGGCCAACCCATGTTCATGTTCCTTTATGCCGTGGCGGAGGATATCCAATTGTTCTTTTTGAATTATCATCAGGTTCTGGAAATGCTCCAACTCAGCCATGACCTCATGGCCTGTATTCTTCTCGGCGATTTCAGATAGGCGGTGGTGCATGACGTTCAGTTCGTCTTCATAAAAATTCAGTTTGTTCAGCCATTCACCGTGTTCGGTGTGCAGGGTGGCAAGGGATTGTTTCATGTTGCGGTTTTTTTTCAGGTTAAGGCGGGCTGAACGACTCGTTTGTCCGAGTTCCGACACCGCCGATAATCCACAAAACTATCTACACGATTTTTCCGCAGGCATGATGTACTTGTCAACCCAAACTGATTAAGATCATGGATCCGGATTCTACGTAAACCTGTTTTGTGTGAAGGCAATAAATTAAGGACTAGACATGCGATGAAAACAAGATCCTTTGGTTTATTTTCGCTGACCAACCCATCCGATTTATGCAGGTCAATTTGCGTTCGTTCCGCCAGAAATATTCCCGTAACCGAAAAAAATTCCGCGCCTTTCTCACCCGGCTCGAAAACAAACCACCCAGGAACCTTCCTGCCCTGATGGAAAAAGCCGATGCAGCCGTATGGAAAGAAATCGACTGCCTGAGCTGTGGCAACTGCTGCAAGAAAATGACGCCGACCTTCACACCGGCCGATCTGAAGCGGATTTCCGCCCACCTGGACATGACGGTTGCCGACTTCAAGGAAAAATGGCTGACCTACGATAAGAAAGACGGCGACTGGCAGAACAAACAGCAGCCTTGCCAGTTTTTCAACGAGCGCGATTACAAATGCAGCATCTATGCGGTAAGGCCCGCCGACTGTGCCGGCTTCCCCCACCTCACCAAAAAGAAACCGCAGGATTATATGCACGTACACAGCCAGAACCTGGCCTATTGTCCGGCCACCTATAAAATGGTGGAACAACTAAGGATAAAATTGTTGAAACATCCTTAGGAAACATCATCGGCTTACATCCTCAATAAGCAAATACAAGGCACCCGATGCCGAAAGGCTGATGGCCAGGATATCAAACTGTATGCGCTGCCACTGCCGATACCGATGCAGGTATTCTTCGGCGGCATCAATCAGCAGACCGATTTTCCGGTTATCCACTTTTACCTCAGGCTGACCGAAGCGGGCGGAGCGGCGGGTCTTCACCTCGATGAAATGCAGCACCCCGCTTTTTTCCGCAATGATGTCCACCTCACGGCGCCCAAAGCGCCAGTTGCGTTCGATGATGCTGAACCCCTCCGATTGCAAATACCCGGCGGCCAGCTCCTCACCGGCAGCTCCGGTTTGGATATGCGCAGATTTCTTCGCCTTCATTCCAGGAAATTGTCGTTGATATTTACCGGTACAAATTATGGCAGCAGCCCCAATATCTCCTATTTTTGTCGCATAAACGCCAAGCCATGAAATTCGAGAAGTCCGTTGTCATTTCCTTTCTCCTGCTCATAGCCACCTGCTCGCTTTACCGCATCATGCCGGGACGCCCCTGGGGCTTTGCGCCACAGATTGCCATGGCCTTGTTCGGCGGCAGTGTGATGGCCGGCAGAAAATATGCTTTGCTGCTGCCGCTGCTTTCCATGCTGATTTCCGACCTGCTGTATGAACTGCTTTACAGAAACGGACTTACCCCCATCAGCGGTTTTTATTCGGGGCAATGGCTGAACTACCTGCTATTCGCCGCCATCACCTTCATTGGTGCTACCGTCCGTCCCCGTAAGCCCATGCACTGGCTGGCCGGTTCCGCAGCGGCTGTTCTTTTCTATTTCCTGACTTCGAATTTCGCGGTATGGATTTCGGGCGGCCTGGCCCTGAACAACCTGCCCTACGAGCGCAGCGCTGCCGGGCTTATGCAATGCTATATCGCCGGCTTGCCTTTCCTTTATATGAGTGCATGCTCCACCCTGATTTTCGGAACATTGTTCTTCGGTGTTTATGCCCTGCTGAATTCGGGAAAAAAGATTGTCGCGGGAACTGCTGCCTAAGCAACCTCAGGAATTTCAACTGACCTTCACCCACTATTCGGGCCTGTAACCTGTATCTTCCAGATGCAACGACTTGTCGTCTGCCGCTGCAGTGGCCAGTTCATCGCAGCGGTTATTATAGGGATTGCTGGCGTGGCCCTTTACCCAGACAAACCGTATATTGAATTGCCGCGATAATTCATGGTACCTGATCCAAAGGTCACTATTCTTTTTTCCGCCGCTGAAATGCGTCCTTATCCATTTGTTCAGCCAGCCTTTTTCCACCGCATCCACCACATATTTGCTGTCGGAATATACAACCACGGGCAGGGTATTTTTTTTGATGGCTTCGAGTCCTTTGATTACTGCCATCAGTTCCATGCGGTTGTTGGTGGTCATCCGATAGCCCTGGGCGAGTTCCCGCCGGTAATCGCCCCAAATCAGGAGGATTCCGTATCCGCCCGGACCGGGATTGCCCCGTGATGCACCGTCGGTGTACATCGAAATGCTATTCATGGAGTCGTGATATAGGCCACCCGTTTCACCTCTTGGCAAAAGGGATTGAGGTAGAGGTCGTCGAGGCCGATGTATTCAAAGCGTTTGAAATTGACATGATTATGCTTATAGCCCATGATTTTCGGGTGAAAATCAAGGATATACGAAAAAGGAAGTACGACCCGTCCGGCAGTGGCTTTGAGCAGGTTCTTGTAAATCATTTCCGAACAGTAGAGGCTGTCATCCGATTTCAGGTTGAAGAAGATATCGAAGGGCGTTTTATCCTCAAAACCCTTCTTCAGCAAGGCATGCAGCTGGCGGCTCTCTCCGGCATTCAGCCGGTACTGGAAGAGCCCGAAACCGGTTTTCTGCGAAGGATTTACAAAGGAATCGAAGGGGTCGCGCCGGATGGTACCCGAAGGATTTTCGAGACCGGTCATGCTATGATATACCATAAAATCATCGCCTTCCCGGAACAAAAGGCCGGCATGGGAATAGACGCGTTCACGCTTGGAGAAATTCTGAAGCGTCAGGCTTTCATAGTCGTTATCGCTGCGCATGACCAGCATGGCATCATTGAGCATGGGTTTGACGCTGATGATTTCCTTTTTGGAGGCTTGCAACTGGGCGGCCGTGAGGCCGGATTCGCGGACCATTACGCTGTCGGCAAAGCCTTCTTTTTCCTGTATAGCAGCAGGCTTTTTCGGCTCATTTTTTCCGGAGGAAGACATACAACCGGTGAAGATGCAGCAAAGGGAAAGCACCACCACATGAATTACCAAAAAGCAGCGGACTATCCTTGACATGATTACGAAGTTAAGCAAGCAGACAGGTTCACATAAAAAAAGCTGCCCGATGAGCAGCTTTTACACTATTGTTATCCGGATCAGTTGAACACGGAAATAAACTCAAACTTGTCGACACCCACACCCAAACCATTGGAACCCTGGGGTCCACCATTGGGAACGAAATAGCGGAAACCAACACGGGCTTTCTTAGGTATGGGCATTCCGGTTACTACCGCGGAATATTGTTGCCAGTCGCCGGGATAGGAACCGGCACCCTGCAACTTCCATTCAGGGTTGATATCCAGCAGAATGGTCGAAAAATTACCAACGGAGGTGGTATCCCTTCCTACATCAGCAGAGCTGTTGACGGTATTGAGGCGAACCTGAAGACGATCTGCTCCGACGGCGGGATTATCGTAAGTACGGGTATAAAACTTGATGATGTCGCCGTTCTTCATGGTGATTTCCGGAGAAATCAGCCAGTTACTGCAGTAGGCAACACCGGAACCGCATTCGGAAGTGGTCATCACAAAATCGGATCCGGAGGCGGAAGGATTACCGCTCATGCCGGTTCCATAGAGATAGTTGAACGGACCACCGGTTTTACCCGGAGTCAGACCATGGTACATGGAGATGTAGTTGAATCCCTGGATCCAGCTGACCGTGCCCAATGGTTTGGAATTGTTGGTGATAACCCAGCCACGGGCGGTTACGTTCAGCAGGGTATCAAACTCCTCGGTATAAGAGAAATCCTGGGAAGGTTGCTGCGATTCATTTTTGGTACAGGAAACCAGCAAGGTGGTGATGCCCAAAGCCGAGGCGAGAAGGAACTGGGTGGGTTTGAAATTCATTGCTATGTTTTTGTTTGATTCGGTTGTTGGTTCAAATGGTAATTATCGCACGCTTTGGTAAGATACCTCGTCCAGTCCCATCACGGTGCGGTGGATCTGGGTATAAACGGTATCGAAATTATTCGGATCTACCGTGGAACGGCGGAGTGGTGGCTGATTCTGCAGGAAGTAGCGGAATCCGATTCTTCCCCGGACCGGATCTTTCAAGCCGCTGACCGTACCCTCGAAGCGGGTCCACTCGGTGGGAAATGCACGGGCGGGATTCACGGAAGGCAGCGCGTACGTAGGATTGATGTCGAGAAGTTTAAGGCTGAAATCGCCGGTATTGTTGACGCCGTTGCCCACGTTCAGGCTATTGGTCTGGTTAACCCAGAGCTGCAACCTGGAAAGCCCTTTTGAAACCGCATAGAAAACAACTTTGTCGCCATTCTGAATGGTAAGTTCGGGCGATACCAGCCAGTTGCTGACATCATAGAGCGAGAGCACATCGCCACTTGCCGCACTGACCGCAGCATAACCATTGGTGGCGCGTTGCGAGAAAAATGCATTGGGCCAGTAACGTTGCGGATAAGGAGCATTTGGAAATTGCAGGGAATCGAGGCTGAACTGGGCCTGGTTCCAGTCGGGCGTATATTTTACCACGTAATTCAACGAGCCGAAATTGGGTACTTCAGCCACATCGTACCACACTCGGCCGGTGGGGCTGCTGCGGTTGATGTTGCGCCATCCTTTGGAAATAGCTTCTTCAAAATTATCGAAACTTTCGTTGAAGGACTGGTCGGGTATGGGAGCTCTTGCAGTAAGGTTGCTATCGTCTTTGCACGACTGTAGCGAGACAAATGCGGCAGCAAAGACGAGGGGTAGAAATCCTTTTCTCATAAATAAGATTAGTTCAATATTTTGGTAATTGATGGCGGTGAAATTAGGTATTTTATTTTAAACGCCTCCCAAATCCCCTTAAAAAATCCCAAAGCGGAAACATGGCTTTCAAACCTGGAAAACCCCGGTCCGGAACGGGGGAATTTCCGGGTTCAGGTCTGCCGCGGCTATCCCCTCGGAAATAAGGGTTCGGGTGAGCGCCGGGTCTATAACCGCATCCACCCAAAGCCGGGCTGCCGCATAGTAAGGCGTGGTTTGCTTGTTGTATTTTTCCGTTATGTTTTTCAGTATGATTTCCTCCTCAGCCGGGTCGATCTGCCCTCCTTTGGCTTTCATGGAAGCCACCTGGATCTGTAAAAGCGTTTTGGCGGCCTGTTCCCCGCCCATGACGGCAATTTTTGCCGAAGGCCAGGCATAAATCAGCCTGGGGTCGTAGGCTTTTCCGCACATGGCATAATTACCGGCGCCAAAACTGTTTCCGGTAATGATGGTGATTTTGGGCACCACGGAGTTGGATACGGCGTTGACCAGCTTGGCCCCGTCTTTGATGATGCCGGCATGCTCGCTGCGGCTGCCCACCATAAAGCCTGTCACATCCTGCAGAAAAACCAGAGGAATTTTTTTCTGGTTGCAGTTCATGATAAACCGGGCGGCTTTGTCGGCGCTGTCGTTGTAGATGACTCCCCCCATCTGCATCTCCCCTTTCCTGTTCTTGCAAATCAGCCGCTGGTTGGCTACAATGCCCACGGCCCAACCATCAACACGTGCGTAACCGCAGACGATGGTCTTGCCATAATCGGCCTTGAACTCATCGAAACTTTTTGCATCCACCAGGCATTCTATAATACGGAGCACATCGTAAGGCTTGGTATTACCCGGACTCTGGACGGTATAGATATCCGATGCCGGTCGTGCAGGCTTTACCGCCTCCACCCTATCAAAGCCGGCAGATTCCGGCCGACCGAGTTTGGCCATGATTTTTTTGACCTGGTCGAGGCATTCCTGTTCGGTAGTGAATTTATAGTCGGCAATGCCGCTGATGGCTGTATGCGTTGTGGCTCCGCCCAGGGTTTCATTATCAATATCTTCCCCGATGGCGGCCTTAACCAAATAAGAACCGGCCAGAAAAATAGACCCGTTCCCTTCCACCATTAAAGTTTCGTCGCTCATGATGGGCAAATAGGCACCCCCTGCCACACAGGCACCCATTACCGCGGCAATCTGTGTGATGCCCATGGCACTCATTCGCGCGTTGTTACGGAATATGCGACCGAAATGTTCCTTATCGGGAAAAATCTCATCCTGCATGGGCAGATAAACGCCTGCGCTGTCCACCAGATAGATGATGGGCAAGTGGTTTTCCATGGCAATCTCCTGCATGCGCAGGTTTTTCTTGCCGCTGATGGGGAACCAGGCTCCGGCCTTCACCGTCTGGTCGTTGGCAACCACCACACATTGGCGGCCGCTGACGTAGCCAATACCGCTGACGGTTCCTCCGGCGGGGCATCCACCCTGCTCCTCATACATTTCATATCCTGCAAAAGCGCCGATTTCAACAAAGGGTTTGTCGGCATCGCAGAGATAAGCCACCCGCTCACGGGCGGTGAGTTTGTTTTTCTCGCGTTGTTTTTCAATGGATTTTTTTCCGCCGCCTTCGTAAATTTTTTCCAGTCGGCGTTTCACTTCGCTCCAGGCGAGTTTCATGGCGTCTTCATTCCGGTTGGCTTCCAGGTCCATAAGCATCGTTGTGCCGACAAATGTAACAAATGCAGGGCAGGTTTGAACCCGAATTAGAACTCCAGAATGAAACCGATGGTTGGTGTGATCTGCACATCGTTATTGCCCAACAATACCGGAATCGCATTCGATCCGTCGGCCTGTACCGGCAATCCGTCGGTAGTCAGAAAATCGGTGTTATCGGCATTTCGGGTAAAGGTGTATTGGGGATAAGCGGGATTTTTAGCACCGTACCAGTTGGTGACATCGAGAAACAGGTCGATGGTCATTTTGCGCAGGTAATATTTCTTATCAATCCGTACATCCGATGCGGTGAAACGACCAAGCCGTTGGGTATTCAGCAATCCGTAATTGAGTACTCCCTGACCTAGTGTCAGGTAATTAAGCCGGCTGGCGGGTTCGTCAAAAGGTGTGAAGGGTACACCACCCTGGTAGCGGAACTTAAGACCCAGCTCCCAGTTGCGGTTGAACTTATAGCCCCAGAGTACCGAGAGCAGATGCCGGTTGTCCCAGGCAGAGGCCACTTCCACACCATTAGCTCCGGTAAACCTGCTCATGCTGTAAGTATAGGAGAACACCCCGAAGAATCGTTTTGTCAGTTTCTGCTGTGCGAAAAGTTCGACGCCGTAGGCCCTGCCCTTACCATTAGAAACAATGGCTTCATTACCCACTGGTGTGAAATCGCCACCGAGATTAGCAAGGGAAATACCATCGCGAACCGAAACCGGATAGTTTCCGTAATTCTTATAAAATCCCTCCAGCGTAAAGCGGGTTGAGGGAGAAGGTAAATACTCCACTCCGGCCACATAATGGTCGCAGCGTATGTAACGGGCATCGGTATTCTGCAATTTTCCGGCATTGTCGCTGAAGGCGAGAATGGTATAGGCCGGAAGGCGGAAATATCGGCCTACACTGGCATTTATTGACCATTCATCAGTCAGTTTGTAACTCAGAGCAATCCGGGGCGATAAGGTCCGGAGCGGATTATTTCCTTCATCGATAAACGAATTCATATCAGTACGGATACCGGCATTAACGCCCAGCCTGTTATCGAAAAAGCGTTTTCCGGCCTGTGCATAGAACCCGTAGCGCAGGAAGCCGATATCGTTTACAGAAACAATATTGACGGCAGGTTGCACCACAACTCCCGAGGGATCTTTCACCTCGGCGCGTAGACGGCTGAAATAATCGCTGTTGAATTGCACATACTGCAGCACGGCGCCATAGCCAATCTTCCAGCCCAACCGGTTTTGTACAAGATCGAAGCGCAGTTTGTTTTCTGTTTCGCGACTGATAGCCTTGAGTCTTTTTTTCTGTGGATTCCCATTGTCGTTATCATCATATTTCTCGAGGTCGTTGTTCAACGCGTTGCGGCTGAGCGCCAGGGTGTAAAACCCGTTATTGAGTTGACGGCGCAAGGAGGCGCCTACGGTATAGTTCCACTGTTGAATAGAGGGCGAGTTGCCCAGGATATAGGCTTTTTCGGGAGTGGATTTTTTCGGAATGCCGAAGCTGAACTGGTCGATAGCTCCTACGCCCAGCAGGTTCAGCGTGGTCTTGCTGTTCAGCCTGTGGGTGACTTTGAACTGATAATCCCAGTAGTTGGGGCGGATGGGCAGATCTATGGCTTTGAACAATAATTGTAAGTAAGATCGCCGTACGGAAGCCAGAAAGGTTGTTTTATCATTTTTGGCCAGCGGTCCTTCCAGTGTGAGGGCAAGTTCAGTAGCACTGAGCCTGACGTTGCCCTGCACCCGGTCGGGATTTCCCGTTTTCTGTTTGAACTGGAAAACAGAACTGAGGGCATTATCGAAGCGCGCATCGAAAGCGGAGGAGGAAAGCTTCACATCTTCAATGAAACTCACATTAAGGATGCCGGTGGGTCCGCCGCTGCTGCCCTGGGTTTGAAAATGATTGATGACGGGAATTTCAATGCCGTCGAGGTAAAAAACATTTTCCGCAGGCGATCCGCCGCGGATGATGATATCGTTCCGGAAGCCACCGGTGCCCCCGGCGGTTCCACCCACACCAGGCAGGGCCTGTATTACGCGGCTGATATCGAAATTTCCGCCTGGATTGCTTTTGATTTCCTCGGTGGTGAGCCGCTGCACCGAAAGGGGTGTTTCAAGGGAAGCGGCTACGGCTGTTTTTCTGGAAGAACTTACCAAAACGGTGCCCAGGGTAGCAGGATTGCGTTCCAGTTCTATGGAGATCCTATTTTCATTTCCGGTTGTGATGGATACATTGTACCGGTTATCGTCGAGATAGCCCAGCGAAGTGGTTTTCACCTGATGGGCGCCTGCGGTTAGGCCTGTGATACGGAACATCCCCGCAGAGTCGGCAATACCGCCATTCTTATTATCGATCAGGATGGTAGCTCCTGCAACCGGACGAAGGTTGGCCTTGTCGATCACCTGTCCGGTTAGCACGCCGGTTTGCTGGGCGGTGATTTTTTGAGTAAATAAGAGGGTAAATAAGAAAGCAAAGTAGCGGAGTAAGAATTTCATACTAAGAGATGGTCTGTTATTCAAAACATACAACAAAGCAACCCGGTATTTGTTGACTGAGCAGTTAAATAAGAAGCGGTTTTTTTCTACAAGAAAACAGGATGAATATTTTCAACGTTCATCCATCTGTAGCAAGGGATTCCTTGCATAGAAACCAATTCAATTCATGACGGGTATAAATGCCTGAGAGTC
>CAZZLI010000053.1:15889-18164 GCA_964655055.1 uncultured Ferruginibacter sp. | reverse complement strand
ATAGGAATCGCAACCGGCTTGCCGCCCGGTGTATCCGCAAGCTGGGCAAGCAACAGGATCACCATTTCAGGAACCCCAACCGTTGCAGGCACCTTCAATTATTCCATTCCGTTGATTGCCATTCCCATCATTGGCAGTTGTGGTGAGGTGAACGCTACTGGTACCATTACGGTTAACAACAATACTGTTTCTACCGCATCATCAACGCCCACAGTGTGCATTAATACGGCGCTCACCAATATCACCCATACTTCCACAAACGCAACCGGTATTGGGGTGGCAACTGGCCTTCCGGCTGGCGTAACTGCCGCCTGGGCAGGCAATACGATAACCATCAGCGGTACACCGACTGCATCGGGAACCTTCAACTACAGCATTCCCCTGACAGGCGGCTGTGGCAGCCCCCTGAGTGCAACCGGAACTATTACGGTCAGGGTTGCCAGCACAGCTGCGGTAGCTTCAAGCACGCCCACGCTTTGTATCAATTCGCCATTGACGGCTATCACGCATGCCACAACGGGCGCTACCGGAATTGGGGCGGCAACCGGGCTTCCGGCGGGCGTAACTGCTGCCTGGGCAAGCAATACGATTACCATCAGCGGTACCCCAACGGCATCGGGCACCTTCAACTACAGCATACCCCTGACGGGAGGCTGCGGCACGGTGAACGCGACGGGCCGGATTACCGTGAATATCAATACGGCCGGAACACCTTCAAGCAATCCAACCCTGTGTATCAATACGCCGCTGCTGCCCAACATCATCCGGACTACCACCGGAGCAACCGGCATTGGGTCTCCGGTCAATCTACCTGAAGGCGTTATTGCAAACTGGAATGGTTTAACCAATGTGCTTACCCTCAGTGGCACACCGACGGCATCGGGAACCTTCAACTACAGCATTCCCCTGACAGGAGGTTGCGGTGCTGTGGATGCCACCGGAACCATTACGGTTAATCCGTCTGTGTTACCTAATGTTGCCCTCGTTTCAAGCACCCCCTCAGCCATATGTTCGGGTACTTCCGTAACCTTTACGGCTACCGCTACGAACGGCGGAGCGTCTCCCACTTTCAATTTCAGGATCAATGGTTCAACCGTACAGAACACCGGTTCGAATACCTATGTGACCAATAGCCTGACCAACGGCCAGGTTGTGGATGTGGTAGTAACGAGCAATGCAACCTGTGCCACCCCGGCCACCGCGAACAGTTCAGTCATCACCATCGCCATTGCACCACCCAACATGTGGAGAGGCATTTCTTCAAACTGGAACGATCTTCAAAACTGGTGTGGCGGCATACCGGCCGGAACTGCAACTGTTACGATTCCGGCAGGTGCTGCCTTCTATCCGATCATCAATTCCGGAACCATACAGGTGAACAACCTCAGTATCGCCTCCGGCGCATCTTTGACCGTAGGCTCCGGCGAATTGAGTATCGGCGGCACCCTCACCAATAATGGAACGCTGGATGCCACAAACGGAACGGTGGCATTCAATGGAACTTCGCCCCAAACCCTCTCCGCCAACATGTTCCTCAACAATACGGTCAAAAACCTGAGAATCAGCAACCCGGGTGTGAGCCTGGCAAGTGCCGGCGGTATGCTCAACCTGACGGGTACCCTCAGTTTTGGAACAACCAATGCCCGGCTTACAACCAATGGCAACCTGACGCTGAAGAGCAATGCCGCGGGTACCGCCCGGGTAGCTGAAGGACCTGCTGCAGGAAACTATATTTCCGGTATGGTTACTGTTGAACGGTTTATCCCTGCCAGACGTGCATGGAGAATGATTTCCTTCCCCTTTGCGGCTGCCGGTGCACCTACCATCAACGCCACCTTCCAGGAAGGACAAGGAGGATTTGCCTCCAATAACCCCAACCCGGGTTATGGCACGCACATCACCGGCGGTACCGTTGCCAACGGCTTCGATCAAAATCCTGCCGGAAATCCCTCCATGAAAGAACTTTCGGGTAATGACTGGGTAGGCATCACCAACACCAACCAGCCCGTCACCAACAAACGTGGTTACTTCATTTTTGTGCGCGGCTCAAGGGCCAACAATCTCAGTCTTGGGGCCGGCGCACCCGCAGACAATACCGTGTTGAGAGGCATAGGCAACATCCGGCAGGGCACACAATCCATCAGTTTCAACGGTAGCGGCTGGCAGCTGGTGGGCAATCCGTTTCCTTCTCCGATCGACCTGGGTGCTGTAGCCCTCACGAACAGCGCACTGATCAACAACAATTTCAAGATCTGGGATCCGAAGCTGGGTGGAA
>CAZZLI010000053.1:0-15789 GCA_964655055.1 uncultured Ferruginibacter sp. | reverse complement strand
AACAGCGCACTGATCAACAACAATTTCAAGATCTGGGATCCGAAGCTGGGTGGAAGCAACAATGTGGGCGGCTATGTGACCGTGAGCTACAATGGAAGCGGGTATGATTTCACGCCTGCGGCTGTAAGCAACATCACGCAATTCGCCCAATCGGCCAGCGCCTTTTTTGTGGATGCGAGAACCGCAGGAAGCCTCACCATCAATGAAGCCCATAAATCGGCCGGCGGCAGCGATAACGTGTTCAGGCCGGTTGCCACACAACAAAAAATGTATATCAATTTGCGTTCTGTGAATGCCGACGCCACAAAACCGGTTGTGGACGGAGCCATGGTCGGGTATGGAGAAAACTTCAGTAACGGTATCGATCAGTTTGATGCCGGCAGGCTTTTGGGAAGCGTAGAAAGTATCTCCGTCCTGCGCGACAGCGTGCCGTTTACCATAGAGAGAAGGCAGCCGATTACAGAACGGGATACGATCTTCCTCAGGTTGGCCGGTATGAGGAACAGGCGCTATCAGCTGGAGTTCATCCCTTCGGCCTTCGATACCACCTTTTTATCGGCCTGGCTGGAAGATGCGACAACAGCAGCCAGCACCCCGCTCAGCACCGGTACAACCACCCTGTATGATTTTACGATCAGTTCGGGATATAACCCGGGTCGTTTCAGGATTGTGTTCAAGAAAAACCAGCCGATTGTGGTACCCGTGAAATTTACCTCGGTAAAGGCCATCAGGCAAAATGCCAATATTGCAGTGACCTGGAAAGTGGAAAATCAGGTGAATGTGACCCGTTATGAAATTGAAAAATCTGCTGACGGAAGCAACTTCAGTAAGGTTGGTATGGTTTCCGCTACGGGCGGTGCTAATTCATCAGCCACATACACCTGGATTGATGAGCGTGTCCTTGCCGGCATGAACTATTACCGTATCAAAATGATAGAAGTGGATGGAAGGCACAGCTACAGTCCGGTTGCGCGGGTATCTTTCAATGCACAAAGTGAGATTACCATTTATCCGAATCCTGTTACAAACAATACCTACCAGTTGAAAATGACGGGGCAGCCTGAAGGCGAGTACCAGCTGACGACTTACAGCAGCGATGGGCAAAGGGTAGGCAGCAACAAGGTGCAATACAACGGCGCCGATGCGATAAAAAAAGTTGTCCTTCAAAGCAAACTGCCGCAGGGTTTGTACAAGGTTGAAATACGCAAGCCCGGCGGCGGCATCACGACAATCAATGTGATGGTGGAATAAGTTCCGCCGCGAAAAACCGGGAAAACGTTCGAGAGGAACAATGCCCTTTTGCCGGAAGACAGAGCTTGGACGTACAATGGAAAAGGAATGAAAAACAGTGTTTATTCAAATTCAAAATAAAAATGAAACCACTACAATCGGGCAAACGCCCCAGCAACCACCAGCTTGCCGGACGAAACGGCATCGCTTTCCGGCTCGGGGCCTTCATGCTCACCGTAGCCCTGATCGCCGTTTTTCAGGAAACGGGATATTCCCAGGTACAGTACTCCGGTACTGCCAACTACAGCCTGCGCAAGGTAGTGCCCGGATATGCCGGAAACGCCATTCAAGTGCGCCGCTCGTCGGACAATGCCACTGCCGATATCGGTTTCCTGCCTTCGGGAACCCTGGATACGGGCGCACTGAAGTCTTTTGTCCAGGCTTTGCCCGGTGCTTCGCAGAACGCATTTGTCACCACCTGGTACGATCAAAGTGGCAACGGAAGGCATGTCACCAATACCGTTCCGTCGAATCAGCCGCAGATCATGAATGCGGGAAACCTGTATAACAATGCAAACGGCAACCCTTCCATCTATTTCAATGGCGGCAGCCGGTATCTTACTCATCCTTATGTGTTAAGTACCCAACCGGTGAGTACCTCCTGCGTATTCAATGCCATTTCCCTTAGCAACCCCGGGGGCGAGTTGTTTGGCTGGGGCAATAACGGCGGCTCAGGGCAACGCTATGGTTGTTTTTTTGCACGGGACAACGAAGCCCAGGGCCGATTTGGTGTTGAAAATCTCGGGGCTGGTCAGGTTACAAACTCACTTTTCAACACCAATACCTGGTACATTTCCTCCCAGGTACTGCCGGGTTCCAGCCTGACCGGTTTACAACAGTGGATGAACGGAACCGGCCAATCCATGATTGCATTAAGTTCGCCGGGACCGTTGAGTCAGTCTTCAGGTGAGTTCGCAATTGGTACCGTTCCCACCGCACATGTTCAGGGGCATAACGGCTACATGCCGGAAATGAGTTATTTCCCCCTGCAGATGTCGAACACCCGGAGGGTTTTGATTGAAAGCAATCAGGCCGCTTTTTATAACGTCGCAATTTCAAACAGCAAATACAACCCTCCCGCCTCCCGCAGCCACATCCATTATGTGAACGGAGTGGGTAGGGAGAGCGCCTCCGACAGCGTGGCGGCAACCAGGCAAACAGCCGGCATGGGTTTTATTGTAGGTACGGCTGCTACCGACTTTCTCAAAGACGACGGTGATTACCTGACCTGCGCCATGAATAGTCCGTTTGCAGCTTCATCGGCAACTTCAGATCTGCCACCCATAGTTATACAGCGATGGTTGAATGACTGGTACCTCAATAAGACGGATATTGGCGCCAATAACGGACTGGTTACTGTGTACTTTGATTACAGTGATTACGGACTCAATAGTCTGCCGGGAAATGCCAGCAGTTATGTATTGTTGGGCAGAAGCTCCCCTTCGGGCGATTTCAGCATCGTAAACGGAACCACAGTCGGCGTGGCTGGAGACCAGGTTCTGTTTTTGGTAGACGCCTCCAATCTTGTTTCAGGAAATTATTACACATTAGGCACTCTGGATGCGAATGTAAGTCCCGTTCCGGTCAGATTGATTTCACTCACGGGATCCTGCGAAGGCGGCATTGCCAAACTCAACTGGGAAACTTCTAACGAAACCGATAACGACCATTTCACCATCGAGGGAAGCGCCGATGGCATCAATTTCAATGTGCTGGGCAGGGTTTCAGGCAACAACGGTCCCTCGCACCGTTATTCCTATACGGACAATGTATCGCGGAGCGGTTCGGCGTATTACCGGCTGAAGCAAACCGATTTTGACGGGCAATTCAAATACTCGAAAATTGTTGCCCTAAATTGCAGGAATCAGTCAATGGAAAAATTGCTTGCTTATCCCAACCCGGTCAACAGTGAACTGAACCTTGAACTGCCCGGAAATACGGAAACCGTGAATGTTGAAATCATGAACGCAACGGGTACCGTTGTTTACAAGGGAAAATTCAAACAGAAAACAATCGTGCCAACTGCGCATTTTGCATCCGGCACCTATCTGATCAGGGTTTCAAATGAACAAACTGTTGGATTCAAAAAAATGATAAAGAATTAGACAAACCATAATCAACTCATTGAAGCAGGGAAGGGGTTCGGGTCTTTCCACCTCTTTACTGACCGACAACAATTTTAAATAACAACAATCAATTCAAAATGAGACCACAACAATCGGGCAAAAGTCCCAACAACCAAACGCTTGCCGGAAGAGCCGGCACAGCCTCCCGGCTCGGGGCCTTCCTGCTCACTGTAGCCCTGATCGCCGTTTTTCAGGAAACGGGATATTCCCAGGTACAGTACTCCGGTACTGCCAACTACAGCCTGCGCAAGGTAGTGCCCGGATACAATGGAAACGCAATACAGGTGCGCCGCTCGTTGGATAATGCCACGACCGATATCGGTTTCCTGCCTTCCGGTGCCCTGGACACGGTAGCGCTGAAATCATTTGTACTGGGTTCCAACCCGCTTGGCTCGCTTTCGGTGAATGCGGCCGTGGCGTATAGCCTGCGCAAAATGAGAGTCGCCTACGCGGGCAGCGCCATCCAGGTAAGAAGAAGCAGCGACAATGCCACGCTGGACATCGGATTCACCACAACGGGCGATCTGGATACCAGTGCGCTGAAAGCTTTTGTAGGTGCCGGCAACAGCGCATTTGTAACCATATGGTACGATCAAAGCGGGAACGGCATAAATGTCGCACAGTCCACTCCGGCAAACCAGCCCCGGATTGTGAATGCCGGAATTGTTGACCGTAAGAACGGAGTGCCTGCCATCCTGTTTGACGGGCTGAACGATTTTTTCACCACGAATTCTTTCCCGACTACCGGGTTCACCGGCTTTACTTCCAACATACTGGCTGCATGGACCACTACCGGCAACATACAGACCTTGTTTGACAATAACCACACTTGCACGAATGGGTTCAACATGCAGGACAGGCCCGATTTCGCGAACAGGCCGATAACGATGGGGATTGCCCGTCTTGCGAATGGCGCCTGCAGGGCCCTGAGCGATGTGATAAATACCGGAAACGGCTCGTTGCGGATCCTGTCCTTTGTGAACAACACCGCGCGCGAGTCCGGTTACCGTGACGGAACCCTTTTTGCCTCAGGGGATTGGGCCGGCTCTTATGTGATCGGAACCCGATTTACAATCGGAGGCTGGCATAACGGAGGAAATGTGACACGTTTTACCAAGGGTACCCTATCGGAATTCACGCTCTTCAAATCAGCGCTTTCAAATACCGATCGGCAATCTTTAGAAGAGAACCAATCCCTCTATTACCGGGTGGCAGGCCCTGTTTCGGGCGGTACTACAGGTTCCACTGCAAGCGCTTTTGTCACTACCTGGTACGATCAAAGCGGAAACGGAAGGCATGTTACCAATACCACTCCTTCGAGGCAGCCGCAGATCATGAATGCTGGAATGTTGTACAACAATGCAAACGGCAACCCTTCTATTTATTTCAATGGAGGTGGCCGATACCTGGCTCATCCTTTCGTGCTGACCACACAACCTGTTAGTACCTCCTGCATCTTCAATGCAATTTCCCTCAGCAACCCGGGTGGCGAGTTGTTTGGCTGGGGTGATAACAGTGGCCGTGGTAGGCGGTATGGCTGTTTTTTTGCCCGCTCAAGTGAAACACAGGGCCGATTCGGCGTTGAAAATCTGAATGCAGCGCAGCTTACAAGCTCACCCTTGAACGTAAATACCTGGTATGTTTCCTCCCAGGTGCTGCCCGGTGCCAACCTGCCCGGTTTGCAGCAATGGATAAACGGAAGCAGCCAAACCATGTCATCACTCAATGCGCAGACACCGATGAACATCTCATCCGGGGAGTTTGCCATAGGTACTGTACCTGTTGCACGTGTGCAAGGGCATAACGGCTATATGCCCGAAATGAGTTACTACGCCCAGCAATTGTCAAATACAAGAAGGATTTTGATTGAAAGCAACCAGGCCGCCTATTACAACCTCGGCATTGCCAACAGCAAATATGCCCCTCCCGCATCCCGCAGCCACATCCATTATGTGAATGGAGTGGGAAGAGAGCGCGCCACGGATCAGGTTGAAGCAACCATACAGTCGGCAGGTATGGGCTTTATTGTAGGAACGGCTGCTACCGGCTTTCTCAAAGACGATGGCGATTACCTGACCTGTGGAATGAACAGCCCCTTTGCAGCCTCGTCAACCACTTCAAATCTGCCGCCCGCAGTCATCCAGCGTTGGCTCAATGACTGGTACCTCAATAAGACGGATGTAGGCGCCAATGACGGACTGCTTACCCTGTACTTTGATTTTAGTGATTACGGTCTCAGTGGCCTGCCCGGGAATGCCAGCAGTTATGTATTGTTGGGCAGAAAAACGCCTACCGGGGTCTTTGGTATCGTAAACGGAACCACAGCCAGCGTGGTAGGAGATCAGGTTCGGTTTTTGGTAGACGCCTCCAATCTCAATGACGGCGATTATTATACATTAGGTACCATCGATGTTAATGCAGGTCCGCTACCGGTCCGCTTGTTGTCAATTACGGGATCTTGTGAAGCTGGCTTCGCCAAACTCAGCTGGGAGACCGCTCAAGAAACCAATAATGACCATTTCGCCATCGAGGGAAGTGCCGACGGGATCCATTTCAATGAGGTGGGCAGGGTTTCAGGCAACAACAGCCCATCGCACCACTATTCCTATACGGACAATACAGCGCGGGGCGGTTCGGCGTATTACCGGCTAAAGCAAACCGATTTTGACGGGCAATTCAAATACTCGAAAATTGTTGCCCTCAATTGCAAGGATAAGAAATTGCAGCAACTGTCTGTTTATCCCAATCCGGTATCCAGCGAACTGACCCTTGAGCTGCCCGGAAATACGGAAACCGTGAACTTTGAAATAATGAATGCAACAGGAGCCGTTGTTTACAAGGGAAATTTAAAACAGAAAACCAGGGTACAGACTTCGAATTTGCCTTCTGGCAGCTATCTGATCCGGGTTTCAAATGAAAATACTTCTGAAATAAAAAGAATAATAAAGAACTAGGAAAACCAAACCATTGAGGCGGTGGCAACAGTTACCGCACCCAACAACGGATCGGCAGGAATCATTCTTGCCGATCTTTTTTTACCACCTTTTCGGCATTGAGCATGTACAAAGTTCCATGTTCGCTTCGCAGGCAGCCCGCCGGCTGTGGAGGCTCTAGAACGCTTGTGATTGTGAGGCGGTCAGCTATCAGGATACAATTGTCTGAACCGCTGATTACGCAGATTGCATGATTACGCTGATTTTTTTTCACGGCAGGTCAGGCGAGGATCGAAAAGCCAATCTTCCGCTTCCGGGGGTCTAGGGGGTCATGGTTTTCACGCAAAGACGCTAATCAAATTCCTTGAACCTTTTGCAGCCGGCTAAAACGCAACGCACTCCTGCTCTTCAAGCGGCCACCGGTTGTTAAGATGAACCAGTACCGATGGGAGCGCCTTGGCCGGTTCGGTGACGCCGAAGGCGGCAGACGGAAAATAGCTTGCGTCATTTTCCGGAAGAAGCGGCCGCAGCGCGGACATCGGTACGCAGCCCGCCGGCTGTGGAGGCTCTAGAACGCTTGTGATTGTGAGGCGGTCAGCTATCAGGATACAATTGTCTGAACCGCTGATTACGCAGATTGAATGATTACGCTGATTCAGAAAAATAGTTCTCTATTCTAAATACAAAAAAGCCTTTTAATCCGGCGATCCGATACCGGTTAAAAGGCCTGTTTGTTGAACGAACACTGAAAAAACCCTATAAGAAGTTGTAGTTATCTTTTTTTTCCTCTCTTACCGTAGCACATTACTAAGATTACCGAAAGGATGCCAAAAATCAATTCATTGAAAACCAATTGCTTGCAAGGTCTGTTTTTTCAAAAAAAATCCAAAATCCGGAAGCGTTTCCAAAATCTGAATTTTTCAGACCGCAATTTTCAAGGGGAGGGGATTAGTTGGAGTAACCTGAGCCGGCGGGGGAGTTACTATTGCGAAAATCTTGAATTCAGGAGCGTAAAAAAATGACGGTAATGATCAATTATTATGTTTTGCATCATCCGGAACCGGCCTGTTAGGTGCATACTGGTGTTTTTTGTCGGTGGTCACATTCTCAAAATTCCATTCCACTTGCTGCTGAAAAGGATGTTTCCTTTCGGTGCAACCGGTTTTGGTGCAGATGGCACAACTGATGTCAAGGCAGCCGTCGCTGTGCACGAACAGTTCGATCGATTCGCCGAATTCCTGCTGAACCACCTGCGAAAATGCGTCGATCTCCCGATGGGCCTCGTGCACATTGAGGTACCAGGGTACGGTGAGGTGGCAATCTATATGCAGGCTTGCCCCGCTTTTGATGATGCGCATGTTGTGGAAGTCGATCCAGTTTTCCCTGCGGTTCCTGTTCAGCAGGTCAACCATCTTCTTGATCAGTTCCTCGTCGGTTTCATCCATGATGCCCGCGATTGAACTTCGGATGATCCTGTACCCTGTGAACAGGATGATGCCGGCAAACAGGATGGCAACCGCACTGTCGAGCCAGGAAATCCTGAACCGGTACATAAGAAAGAGTCCGACAAAAATGCCCGCCGTGGAATAGGTGTCGGTTTTCAAATGGTTGCCTCCCGAAATCAAGACCAGGGAGTTGTTCTTTTTGCCAACCATGACGCAAAGATGTCCGGCGATAAAATTGATCACTGCGGTGATGCCGATAAGCAGCATGCCGGTATCGAGTTGCCGGATCTCGTGCGGGTGATAAAGGTTTGAAATGGCCTCGTAGATGATCAGCATGCCGGCAACAACAATCAAGGTACCCTCCACGGCGGCGGAAAGGAACTCGGCCTTGCCATGCCCGTAAAGATGGTTCTTATCCTTGGGTTGCGCGCTGAGGTATAGGGTATAGATGCCCAGGCAACCTGCAACGATGTTGACGATACTCTCAAGGGCATCGGTCAGTATGGCCACGGATCCGGTCAACGACCAGGCGATGATCTTCAGTATGAAGAGGAAGATGCCTGCGAGCGTAATGACGACCTGTACCCGCAGGCTGGAAAAGGATCGGTTCACCGTGTGTTGTTTTGGCAAAAGTAAACAAGTAGATACGGACAACTGCCCGTCCTCTTCGATTAATAATTACAATCACTGTCCGTCTTCTTCAATGAAACATTGCAATCACCGTTCAGGCAAAAAGCCGGAGTTTGTTTCACGCTGAGGCCGCAGAGTAGAGCGCGCAGAGGCCGCAGAGAGTTTCATGGCTCAAGAACCACGCTTTGGGATATCGTCTGAACCGCTGATTACGCTGATGAAATGATTCCGCTGATTTTTTTTCTCGAGAAGCTCAGGGATGGATGTGAATTCCTCCCCCTTGGGGGGGTCGAGGGGGCTAGATGTTTTTCACGCAAAGCCGCGAACAAGGGAAAGGTAAGGCGCCAAGCATACTCTGTAGATCAAAAAGCTCTTTTATCTATTCAGCAAGCTATCTGCATAAAAGGCATTCATCATAGTCCTCATTTAATCATGCTAATCATAGTTCAGACATAAAGCCGGAGTTTGTTTCACGCAGAGGCCGCAGAGGAGAAGACGCAGAGGCCGCAGAGAGTTTCATGGCTCAAGAACCACGCTTTGGGATATCGTCTGAACCGCTGATTACGCTGATGAAATGATTCCGCTGATTTTTTTTCTCGAGAAGCTCAGGGGTGGACGTGAATTCCTCCCCCCTTCGGGGGGATCGAGGGGGGCAACCTCTTGTCTGAACCGCTTGTATCTCAACGGGGTTTTCGCCCCAAAGCTCTTAAAACTCAAAAGAATCATTTGCGAAACCCCGCCGTTGTATCCTTTTCCTGGCGCACGAGTCTGCACGTATACCCGGGTGTTAGACAATTCATCAACCCCAACGCCCAAATTTGTTCAAGAAACCGGCCACAATGTTCGAACATGCATTCAGCGGTTGGAATCCGGCGATTGAAATTTTATGCGTTGCATTTTATCGTAAGACTACTTGGTAGGTTTACGTATTTGCCCTTCATCAAGCCCCGCTATCTCAACTGAAAATCATTTGGTTCTGAAAAAATTAACATTGGAAGCAGCGCCAGTACTCATTTTATGTTGTTGTCTGAAAATGAATTCGTTAGAAAAGAATCTACATGCATAACTGCATCTGCTGCAATTTTATAGTCATTTTTCGCAAAAAATATTTTGCCTTGCTCGTAAAATTTCTACAACTTTACGTCGTTTCGTATCTGACATGATCCCATTTTGAAAACGTTAAACCCCCGCTTAAGGCTTATTGAGATTATGTACCGGTAGCATGCCGTGATGTGAATAGTCTGTACCAATTTCCTGATAAAACCACTCCTTAACTCCAATTTATTTTATCCTGAAACCCGGGTAGATACCGATTTGTGCAGCAAGAGCCCGATTAAAAAGTTAACAAGGTCTACAAATACACCATGCAAACAACACTAGTCCCCCACCCAAAAACGACCGTTATGGACACTACATTGAATTTCCGGCCGCTGGATGTCGAAATGCTGTTGCGCTTTCAGCGCTTAAGCAGAAAATCTATCAGTATTGTAATGGTGCTGCTTTTTGTGGCTGCGTTGTTACCATTCGGTAATCTGAAATCGCAGACTACAGTTTTTCAGTTCAATTTTACATCTGGAAACACACCGAGTACAGACAATGCCCAGGGAACTCCCTCCATTTCGACCGTGGGCACTCTTACAACAGCAACAAGTGGATGTACGGGTAATGGCTATTCAGCCTCGGCATGGAATGCGGGTGATGCCTTCCAATTTACTGTAAATACAACTGGATTTGTCGGGTTGACTTTTAGTTACAACGAGCAGTCTTCAAGCACAAATATCAGTTCCTTTGAGGTTCGGGCAAGTACGGATGCAACAAATTGGACGACTATACGCAGTACGTATACTCCACCAACGAGCTGCACTTCTTCCGGAAACATATCACTACCTAGTGAGTTTGATAACCAATCGGCTGTCTATATACAAATATATAAGAGCGTTAACGCCGACCAATCGGCCCGAACATTCCGCATTGACGATGCTACGCTGACAGGTTTCAGTCCAGTCAATTATTATTACAACGGAACAGGCAATATCAACAATGTTGCTAGCTGGGGCAATAACACAAATGGCTCTGGAACTGCCCCTACAAACTTTACTTCAAATGCGCAAGTTTTCAATATCAGGAACACTGCTGCAGTGACATTGAATGGGGGCTGGACCGTATCCGGAACAGGAGCCAAGGTAGTTGTTGGTGACGGTACCAATGCATGTAATTTCACAGTGGGGAGCAGTAACGTGCTTTCTGCAGCCGTTGATGTTAGCGCTGCAGGAACACTGACGCTGTCTACTACAGGAAGTATCACCTCCATCAACCTGGGATCGTTGAATCCAACGAGTACAGTTGATTTTGCCTCGACCTCCGCACAGACAGTACCGGTTGAACGATATGGCAACCTCACCATCAGTGGTTCGAAGGGAGCTAATGACGTCACATTTGCAGGTGGTTGTACCATTGCAGGGAATTTGACCATAACGGCAACGGGTACTAGTGGTAGCGGTTTTGGCTATGTGAATAATAGTGCTACGGACCGAACTATCAACATTAATGGCAACTATGTCCAGAGCGGTGCAATTGATGTGGAATTTGGCAGCGGAAACGGGAACACCACGGTGAACCTGGCAGGGAATTTTTCGAAAACAAACGGATACATGGTCACAAGCACGTCAACCTTAAACGTGTTATTCAACCTCTCGGGTTCCAACAATACCATCCAATGCAATGGAGGAACCGAGGCCAAGTGGATCGATATCAATATACTCAACGGGGCTGTTTACACAATGAATGGAAATTACAGCTCTTTTGGTTCCAGCGGTACCAATGCTGTTTTCACCGTTTCAAGCGGTGGACTTCTGAATACTAACGGATTCAGCGTACTGTCTTCTGGCGGCAACGCGCGGTTTGTAGTGGCTGCCGGAGGAACTTTAGGCGTTAGTTCTGCCGCTGGTATCACCACCTCAGGCGCATCCGGGAATATCCAGACTGCCACACGTACCTACACCGCCGGCGCGAATTATGTGTACAATGGTACCGTTGCTCAGGCTACAGGTAACGGGCTTACCTCGAACACTCCTGCGGGATTGACCATCAACAATTCGGCGGGCGTAACCCTGTCTGCGAATACGGCCATTAGCGGAACACTTACGCTGAGCAGTGGCCTTTTGAATACGAGTACTTTTACCATGACTGTTAACTCCGGGGGTTCGGTATCCGGTGGGTCTTCGACCAGTTTTGTAAATGGCAAGCTGGCCAGGATCATTGGTACAACAGCGGCCACCAGTTTTCCGGTTGGTAAGGGAACCACCTATATGCCTGCTGTATTCACCTCTGCGGCCGCCTCTTCACGGACAGTGACCATCGAATACTTTACTTCCGGCAGTCCGATTACAGCTGCTAATACAAGTACGGCACGTTTTGGCGACGAATATTGGAATATCAACCAGTCAGCCACTGGTACGAATTATACAATTGCATTAAATAATGGCGGAGTTACACCAACCGGTACTGTTTTGATGTTGCGAAGAGAGGGAACAGGAAGTGCCAGTTCCAATAACACCACCTTCAGTAGTCCTAATTACAGCAATTCAACAGCTTTCAGTACAGGCAATACATCCAATGACGTTACTCTCGTCGAAACAGCTATTCCGTTGACAATTACAGGGCTTACTGGCAGTGACAAGGTTTATGATGGAACCACGACTGCTTCTGCAAGTGGAACAGCTTCGTTGAGCGGTATAGTATCTCCTGATGATGTAACGCTTGCTGGTACTCCCGTTTACACATTTGGATCTGCCAGTGTGGGTGTAGGAAAAAGCATTACCACAACCGGCTATTCGCTCGCCGGTACTAATGCCGGGGCTTATTCGTTATCCCAGCCCACTGGGTTAACGGCAAACATTACCGCAAAATCCTTAACGATAACAGGCTTAACCGGTGTAAACAAGGTATATGATGGAACAACCACTGCGACTGTTACAGGTACTACAGCATTGAGTGGAGTGGTTGCAGGAGATGCATCCAATGTAACCCTGGGCGGTACGGGTACTTTTACTTTTGCCGATGCTACTGTTGGCACATCCAAAGCGATCACAGCATCGGGCTTTAGCATCAGCGGAACTGCTTCCGGTAACTACAGTTTAACCCAGCCTAGCAGTCTAACGGCTGATATTACCGCCAAGACCCTTACCATCGGTAGTCCTACCATTGCTTCCAAAACATACGACGGCAGCAATGCCACGGGCAGCATCACGGTGGGTGCGCTGAGCGGATTTATCGGCACCGAAACGGTAACGGCCACTGCAAGCGGAACTTATGCGGATGCCAACGTGGGAACGGGTAAAGTGGCCGCCATCACTTATACGTTGTCCAACGGTACAAACGGCGGATTGGCTTCCAACTATAGCCTGGCCAACGGAAACGGTACGGGTACGATTACAGCAAAAGCATTAACAATTGGTAGTCCTACCATTGCTTCCAAAACGTACGACGGCAGCAATGCGACGGGCAGCATCACGGTAGGTGCGCTGAGCGGATTTGTTGGTACCGAAACGGTAACTGCTACTGCGAGCGGAACTTATGCGGATGCCAATGTTGGAGCGGGTAAAACGGCTACTATTACTTACACGTTGGCCAATGGTACCAACGGCGGCCTTGCTACCAACTACAGCCTGGCCAACGGAAGCGGTACTGGCGCTATCACTGCACGTGCACTTACAATTACCGCCAGCAACGATAGCAAGACCTATGGTCAGACCAAGACCTATGGTGCGGGTTCAACGGCGTTTACGAGCAGCGGTTTACAGAACGGTGAAACCATCGGCAGCGTGACCATCACGGCCAGTGGTGGCACTGCGGCAACTGCGGCTGTGGGTAGTTATACGCTCACCCCGAGTGCAGCTACCGGCGGCACCTTTACAGCATCGAACTATTCAATTACATACAGCACCGGTACGCTTACAGTAGGCGCTGCTACACTGACAATTACCGGCCTTACCGGCAACAACAAGGTTTATAACCGTACAACTGCAGCTACTGCAAGCGGTACTGCCGCATTAAGCGGTGTGGTGAGCGGCGATGTGGTGAATTTGGGCGGTACCCCCGTATATACTTTTGCAAGTGCGAATGTGGGTACAGCTGTCAGTATTTCCACTACGGGTTATTCTATCAGCGGTGCGAACTCGGCTAACTATACACTTACGCAGCCCACGCTGAGTGCGGATATTACCGCCGCTGAGCTAACCGTCACCGGCTTAACCGGAACCAATAAAGTTTACGACCGTACTACAGCAGCTACCGCTACAGGTACTGCTGCCTTGAGCGGTATAATCAGTCCCGACGTGGTTACCCTGGGTGGTACTCCCGCGTTCACCTTTGCTTCCGCCAACGTAGGTTCAGGCATCAGCATCACTACAACGGGTTATACGATCAGCGGAGCAAACTCAGGCAACTATAGCCTGACACAACCCACGCTGAGTGCGAATATTACGGCCAAGGCATTGACCATCACCGCCAGCAACCAATCCAAGTGCTCCGGCAATACTCTGAATTTTGCAGGAACGGAGTTTACAAGCAGCGGCCTGGTTAGCGGGGATGCGATAAGCTCTGTAACATTGACGAGCACGGGATCGGCTTCAGCAGCTGCAGCCGGAACCTATAGTATTGTTCCCTCGGCCGCAAGCGGAACGGGGCTCTCCAATTATTCCATTACGTATAACAACGGCACATTGACCGTGAATGCCTCGCCGAATCTGAGCAATTTCAGCATATCGGCCACTACGCCGCTTGCCGGCGCGGCCTCAACTGTTACGATAAGCTCCAGCAGCCTGGCTGCCGGCACCTACACGGTCAATTACGATTTGTCGGGCAATAATACTGCTACCGGGGCAACGGCTTCGGTTACGATCGCTTCAGGCAGTGGTACTTTCAATACATCGAATCTTGCCAATACAGGTTATACGATCATCGATATCAATTTCCTTCAGAACGCTTCCGCTTGCCAGGCAATACCTGTCAGTGGAAATACCGATACCCTGGTAATGCCTGATGTGGTTTCCACTACCTGGAATGCTACCACCTCCTGGACCGCGCCTGCGGGTGTCAGCAGCATTCAGGTAGAATGTTGGGGCGGTGGCGGTCGCGGAGGTTCTACCACCAACGGAACTGAAACCGGTGGCGGTGGTGGCGGTGCTTATGCCCGCGACAACAGTCTTGCCGTGACAACAGGCACCTCTTATACAGTAACAGTAGGAAGCGGCAGCACCTCCACATCGGCAGGAGGCGACAGCTGGTTTCTGAACAATACCACCGTACTGGCCAAAGGGGGAAACAGTGTTGCAGACAATAGCTCCACAGGTGCCACCGGTGGTTCTTCCACCAACTCAATTGGTGACGCCAAGTGGGCAGGCGGTAATGGTGCCAGCGGAACCGGTGGTTCGAATGGCGGTGGCGGTGGTTCTTCTGCCGGCACTTCCACGTTTGGAGCAAATGGTAGCGGCAGCTCCGGTGGTATTGCCCCCACGGGTGGTGGTAATGGAGGTGCAGGGCGTACTGGTTCCAGCGGTAATGGAACCGCTGGGTCGTCACCCGGGGGCGGTGGCGGTGGCGCACGTGCAACCGGAACTCAAACCGGCGGTGTAGGTGCCAACGGACAGGTAAGAATCACATACAATCAACTCACCTACAAGAGCCAGATTGTTTCTGCCGACCTTGGTTCAAGCACCTGGTGCGCGGGTGAAACACGCCAGATTTCCGTGACCATCAGAAATGTGGGTACGGCCACCTGGACCACCGGTGCCAATGGTACTCCGACCATCAACATCGGCGTAAAATGGAACACCAACGGTAGCAACTGGGCCGATTACCATGTGCGGACCAGTGCCAATAACCTGGCGCCCGGTGAAACGCGTACCTATACCTTCAATCTCACTGCAGCCAACAATACCGGATCTGCTTACACGACAAACCTGGCTGCGGGTTCGAACAATATCACATTTGATGTGGTTTATGAGGCTATTTCCTGGTTTGGTAACAATGGCGGCGGAGTAGGACCGGGCAATACGGTGTTCACTTCCACTGCCCAGACCATCAGCACCGCTGCGCCTACCATCAGCAACCAGACAGGCTCTTCCACCTATGGAGCATCTGCCAATTATCAGGTAGTAGCCACGGGAGCTGCTTCCTACGGAGCTACGCTTCCTGCCGGGTTTACCATCAACACCTCAACGGGATTGATTACTATAGACGATACGGTATCTGTTGGAACCTACAATATCCCAGTCTCTGCAGCCTCTTCAGCAGGTTGCTCATCCGGTGCCACGCTTACCTATACACGAAATGCCAAAGCGCTTACCGTAACCGGCATCACCG
>CAZZLI010000052.1:0-18191 GCA_964655055.1 uncultured Ferruginibacter sp. | reverse complement strand
GGGCCAGTTTTTCCTGAAAATCCGTGTAGTCGAACAGCGGAACCAGATAACCCGTTTCTTCATGAACGATCATGTCTGATGGTCCGGCCACACAATCAAACGCCACGACGGGCAGTCCGGCCGACATCGCTTCCCCGATTACATTCGGGAAACCCTCGGAACTGGAGGTAAAGGCAAAGACCGCGCTGCTCCGATAGAATTCGTCGACATTGGATTGCTTGCCGGCAAGCCAGACAAGATCGTCCGCCTGCCTGTCGCGGACCAGCTGTTGCAACCGTGCCATGTGCTGTTGTTTGAGATGGTCATAGCCAACGATTACGAGCTTCCATCCGGGCTCGCCGATGTTGAGAAACATCTCAATCAGCTTGTCCTGATGTTTGGTATCGATCAAACGGCCCACCATCAACACAACATTTTGACGCATACCACCGGTTAACGGATCATGAGCTATGCTACGGATGGGATTGCCAATCACCTCAATATGTCGATTAAGCCCCATCTCGGAATATATCTGACGGGCTTTTGCCGTTTGTGCAATAATGCCCCGGGCCCGGGGATAGAGCCAGATTCGGAGCCGTTGCTGTATTTTACCCAGGGGTTTATCCGGCTGGCTCCGGTCGGAAACATAGACGGGAATACCGGTACCCAGTAGTGAAAGCAATACAAAATTGTTCCACACTTCACCGAAACTCAGCACCACTTGCGGTGCGATTTTCCGGATGGTTTTACGCAGAAAGAATACGGTGCGTACAGTCGACCGGAAACGGCGGTGGGGCTGGAACGGAAACGGGGGGCGGATGAGGCCGATTCGCGGATCGAGCGGATAAAAAACATCACGCTTGATGCCATAGAGCACCAGATCCACACGCGTGCCGGGTTTAGCGGCAAAATGGTTGGCCAACTCGGCCATTACCCGTTCCATGCCGCCTGCCTGCAAGGAGTGGATCACCAGGCAGATTCGAATTTCCGGCCCGGTGGAACCAGAACGTTGTTTTTCAGAGGGGGCCAAAAATAACAGGCAGTTGTTTTACCAGATAGCGGGTGAATTTAACCGACCCCGACAGATTAAGATGGTTCCGGCTCAGCCAGTCGGTATCGGGATTGAGCAGGCTGTCGCAAAGCCGGTGGTTGTTTCCGTTCAGCAACCATAGCGGCCCGGGCGCAATAGCGGTATCGCGGATGATCCGGTCGGGCTTCAGATCCTGCGACGCTTTCCAGCAGGGCATCTCAACAAGCGCTACCGGTATGTTACGACGCTGGCAAAGTGTAATCATTTCACGCAAATCACGATAGGCCGGACCGGAATAGGATCCATGACCCGAATCCTCAGACACCCTCGGCAAAAACGTGGTAAGATCGGGAATTGTACGGGTGGTCTGATACTGACCACGAACAATTCGTGTTGACCGGTGGTCGGCTGAAAAAAGTTTTTTGATGTTTTCCGTGAATAGCCAGCGGAAGGTGAAAAGCGGAAGTGCAGAAAGATGAGGCATTCCTTCCCGAACACGGTAATAATACCCCACAGTAGGATTCACATCTTCGTTAGGTACATAGCGCACGTGGGCACTGCTCAAACAGATCAGAACACCTTCAGGCTTCCGGTTGGTTTCAAGATAGGTCTGCAACTGGATCAGGTTGGTTTTCAAGGTGGCCCCTCCCACCGAAAAATTGTATGCAGACCCCAGGGAAGCTTCCAGAAGGGAGGTATTGATTCCGTCCATGGCGGTGCTGTTACCCACGACCAGGATGTTGAGATTGCTGTTATTGAAGGAGCGCGCCTCCTTCACTTTCAAAAACTCATGGTCATACTTGCCAAGCCAGGCGATAAACGCCACATTAAGCAGCGCGAACCCGGCAATCAATAAGCCAGTGAAAATCAGAAACCGTTTCAATCAGAACTGAAAATAGATGAAGCTTTGCTCGGAAAACTGTCCAAATAAGGCAATAAGTGCCAGTAAAAAAAGGGAGAGACTGAATTGTAGCACCTCCCGGGTCCGGCATAGCCCATTTTTCTGATACAGCCTATAGAAGCTGACAAGAAAAAACACCGGGAAGACAAGCGCATAACCCATCAGCTCGGCAGGTTCTACGTGTAAACGTTGGCCAGTCTGGTTTGCAGCGATTCCTTTGATGAAATCGTATGCCGCGGGCAACGACTCTGCCCGGAAAAAGATCCACGCCAGGGTAACCAGTGAAAAAGTGACTGCTATGTGAAAGAAATCCGAAAGGGCTGGAAACCGCTTCCCGGCATGCACCAGATCCTGATTGAATTTCCGGTTTGACGCAAAAACAAAGGAAGGAATGAACAGCAGCGCATGGATAGCGCCCCATACGATAAAAGTCCAGTTGGCACCATGCCAGAAACCGCTGACCAGAAAAATGACGAAAACGTTGCGGATACTTAACAGGCGGGTGCCTTTGGACCCCCCCAACGGGATATACACGTAATCGCGAAACCAGGACGATAGGGAAATGTGCCAGCGCCGCCAGAATTCGGCGATGTTGCGGGAGAGATAGGGAAAATCAAAGTTTTTCAACAGGTCGATTCCGAGGATACGTGATGACCCGATGGCAATGTCGGAGTAGCCGCTGAAATCACAGTAGATCTGGAAGGAGAAGGCAAGGGCTGCCAGAACAAGCGAATACCCGTCATAGGCAGCCGAATCGCCGTAAACCTGATTGACAATCCGTGCCATGTTGTCGGCAATCACCACTTTCTTAAAGAAGCCCCAAATCATCAGTTCAAGGCCGCTTATAGCCTTGGTGGCGTCGAATATCCGGGAAACCTTCAGTTGCGGGAGCAGATGCGTGGCCCGCTCGATAGGTCCGGCCACCAGCAGGGGAAAGTAACTCACAAACAGGGAGTAATCGACAAAATTGCGCTCCGCACGTATCCTCCCTTTGTAGATATCAATCACGTACGATAACCCATGGAATGTATAAAAGGAAATACCCACAGGGAGAATGACTTGCAGCGACGGGAAATGAGCCTGAACTCCCCAGATGCCCAGCAGACCGGCAAAAGAACCGATAAAAAAATTATAGTACTTGAAAATGCCGAGAAATCCGAGGTTGATTCCGACACTGAGCCAGAACCAGAAGCGTTTTTTCCGGGGATCACCCACCCGTTCCATCTGCAGACCGGTAAAGTAGTCAAGCAAGGTTGAGAATACCAGAAGAAACAGGAAACGCCAATCCCAGCAGGCATAGAAATAATAACTGACAGCAAGCAGAAACAGGTTCTGGATGCGCAGATTTCTTTGAGTAAGCAGCCAATAGACCACAAACACAGCAGGAAAAAAAACAAGAAACTGTATTGAATTGAACAGCATGGATTCGGGGGAGTAAAACTAACGGGTCATACAATCAACCATCCATTCCTGAGGCTTGAATGGTCCGGGGTGCCAGTTCAAATCCTCATCCCAATATCCGGTGCAGGGATCGTAGACGCCTATTGCAAAGCCATAGCTGATCTCAATCAACAAGGGCTTGTTACCGAAAAAAACAAAGTCGTAAGCCACACATTGCGCATTCAGTTTTCGGGTAAGTTGCATGGAATAGGCAACCAGGTTCCTGTCGAACAATCGCTCGTCGTACTGGATATTCCCGCTGCCCGATGCCCGGAAATCATGTTCACGGATCATGCGCTTGATAGCAAAAGCCTTTTTACCAATCACGATGATCCGGATATCGGAATCATTGTCCGGAATAAAATCCTGAAAATAGACATACCCCTTCTCCCTTCCGGTCATCCGGGCGAATTCGGGCTTATAAAAAAGGCGAATACACCCTTTCAGTACCTCAAAAAAACCCACATAGCCTTTCCTGTACTTCCGAAAGCGCTCCTGCAAATTGGCCCAGCCGTCATACTGGGAAAATCCCCGGCCAAACGCCCGGCGGATCAAACGATCTGCACCGGCTTTTGAATGTACCAGACGCACATTGGCCGAACCGGCTCCCTTACTGAGTTTGAATACCTTGGGAAATACGGTATGGGCCGACCAGTCGAGTGCTTCCTTTCGGGTATAGAATATATGGGTGGGAATAAACGGAACGCCGAGCGCGGTCAGCAGATATTTCTGTCCGATCTTATCGTCGAAATGCCAGCAGGTGTGGTAATCAGGAAACACCCGTAAGCCTTTCTGCTGCAGGGAAAACATCAACTGTTTTGCGAACAGAACCGACCTTGGATTGGCATGATGAAAATGCCACATCAACGCTGTGCACCCTTCCAGTTGTTCCATGATGTCGTTTCTGTAACAATCCACAATCTTGAACGGAATGCCCTTGCGTTCACAATATTCCAGCCACCGCTCGCTGAAGGTTCCTGCAGTATGGTGTATAGCTATGCGCATGACTGATCAATATATTGCTGCATCCAGACCTCGAGGCTTGTAACCACCCAAAGTGCATCAAGTTCGGCAGAACCGATCCGCCCGATGTCCCTGAGCCACCTTCTTACCAGCGAGGCGTTTAGGATACCGCGCCGCTCGATTCCCGGAAGAATCCCTTCATGCAGGTAGGTATTGAAATCGGGCTGGGTCATGAAATCGCGGAGGGGAATACCGAATCCCATCTTGTCGCGAAAAGCGAACGCGTTGCCGAATACCGAAGCACATAACCGCTTCAATAGGTATTTTTCCGTGTTACTGCTTTCAGGTGCCCTGCGTCGGATCAGGTATTCCTCGGGTATCCGGAAGGAATGGTTTACCACTTCATTATCAAGAAAGGGTACGCGATTTTCGATGGAATGCGCCATCGACATCTTATCCTGTCGGGTAAGCAGGTCGGGCAGATAGGTAAGAATATCGTATTTCACCTGCCGGTCGAACGGCGAGCCGGAAAGTTTGTTGAAAATATCTTTACGCGACACTGCGGCCTTTTCATAACTGAAATCATTCTTTATTGTGGCAGCCAGCGCTCCGGAAATAAAGGCGGCGTTGATGTTGGCGCGCCGGAAAGGATCCGCCGATTTTTTCAGGTAGGCGAAAACGTTCGGGAAAGAACGCAACAGTCCGGCATAAAATCGCTTGCCGGAATACGGGTATTTCACATCATAAAACCGGGTGTACCCGCCAAAGACCTCGTCGGCTCCTTCTCCGCTCAGTAAAACGGTCACATGTTCGCGCGCGCGCTGGGCCAGCAGAAAAATGCCGATGGTGTTGGGATGGTTGACCGGTTGCTCGAAATGCCAGGTGGCCGTCTGGTATTGGGTCCGGTAATAATCCGCATCCAGCGGAAACTGGTGCGATACGATTCCCAGCTTTTCTACGACCTGGTCGATGTACCGCTTCTCACTCATACGTGAGTTGTCAAAAACAATAGAAACGCTCTCCAGCAGGTTATCCTGCTTGATATCGCGTGCCAGCCAGGTAACCAGTGAAGAATCGATTCCTCCGGAAAGCTGGCAACCCAGTTTCACGTCGCTCATCAGCTGTGAGCGTACACTTTCGCGCAGCACCTGACCAAGCGTATCCAACGCAGCAGTGAAATCGATATTGGGTTCCGTTTCGCGCCGATATGTATTCACATCAAAATACCGGTACCGCGTCAATTGCCCCCCGGCATCCCATACCCAATAATGTCCGGGGTCAATCCGTTCCACATCGCGGATCAAGGTGGTCCGAAGCGAATTGCGGTAGACCAGGTATTCGTCAAGGGCCGCATCATGCAGCCGGGCACGGAATCCGGGAATCGATAAAAAACTTTTTATTTCGGAAGAAAAGGCAAAAAGACCCGGCTGTTGTAAAACGTACATGGGTTTGATGCCGAAACGATCCCTCGCCAGAAACATCTTGCCCAAACGCAGATCAACCACGACAATAGCGAACATGCCATTGAGTTTTTTGATCATTTCCTCGAAACCGTATTTGATGTAGAGATAAAGCACCACTTCAGTATCAGTAGTGCTTTTGAAGCTGAACCCATCGGCTTCCAGAGCGGGTTTGAGTTCAAAGGCATTATAGACTTCGCCGTTAAGCGTAAGGATCACCTGCCGGTCGGGCGAATACATGGGCTGATGGCCGTTGGCCGACAGATCAAGAATGCTCAGGCGGTTGAAGCCAAGCATCCCGGTATACCGGCCTTCAACAAGGCGGTCTTCCTGAGCCGGAAATTCAGCCGAAGCTTTTCCGGCCAGATCAAAAGCCACCATGCCTGAATCATCGGGGCCCCGGTGCCGCTGCACGGCCAGCATCCGGCGCAGGATCCCCGTTTGGGATACCGCTTTTCCGTCAGTATGGATATATCCGGTTATTCCGCACATGGCTTATGGCTGTTTGGTTGGGGAAAGAAGATTGAAAAGCGCTTCACGATGCGATTCACAACGCATCAGATTGAGCAGCAGCAGGCGTTTTCTTCCCTGCACCAGTTTCGGAAAGAAGCCCCGGGACCTGAGCGATGCGACGGTGGTGCCGAAATTCGGCTCCAAAAAAGATTCGTACATCTTTTTTTTTGAATCACAATACCGCCTAAACGCTTCCAGCAACCGGGCATCATCCGCAATGATTTGGCTGCGTAACTGCAGACGCTGGTTGAAGGTCAGTTTCTCTTCCGCACTGAGGTGAAAAACGCCGGGGAGTTTGTTGCCCTGTTTCATAGGAATGATTTCGAATTCGACAGATTCGTCGAGCAACAGCCGCACTACAAAGCCTTCATTCCAGTCGCAAGAATGCTTTCCGGGCCAGTCGTAAATGAAGTTTCCCAAGCTGTAAAATATGGGCTTGTCCCGGTACACCTCGTATCCGCTGAAGCAATGGGTATGGTTCGAAACTACGGCATCGGCACCCAGATCGATGAAAAAACGGTAGAGTTCTTTCATTCGTGGTGAAGGAAGTTCATAAAACTCATGTCCGCCATGAAGAAAGAGGATGAGGAAATCATGCGCCCTTTTCGCTTCCAGGATGTCCCTGAAATTATTGACGGGATGAAGACCATTTGCAGCCATTACCCCATCGGGTGTTTGCAGGAATTCATTTTCTGCAAAATTGAGTATGGCAATCCGCTTGCCCCGTATCGTTACCGAGTAAGGCTTTCGGCGTTCCGCTTCGGTTTCACCGATCCCAATCGTGGCGATTCCGGCATGCCGGCAAAGATCAAGCGTTTCCCGGGCACCGGTTGTGCCGCAATCCATGATATGGTTGTTGGCCATACCCAAAAGTCCGACACCCGCGTGGCGAAGAATTTCAACCGTATGCGGGGCAGCCCATTGATGGGGTCCTGTTTTAGGCACGCGGACTGCAGAGGTGGTCAGCGGACACTCAAGATCCATCACATTGAGGTCGTTGCCCCGGAACACTCCGATGAAATCGTTGAAGATGGCCGCATATTCTCCCCGGGCAGACAAAACTTCAACCCGGTTATGCGGGCAGAAATCCCCGGTGAACAGTATGGAAACAGGTTGACTCACAGATAATCGATAAGTTGATCGGAAGAAATGAATCGCACATCCGGCCACCGTGCGGTAATCTCGACAAGCAACTGCCTCAAGTCGCGAAGCCCCCGATCTCGGTTGGCAGCCAGAATCCCTCCTATATAATTGATCCGGTGGGTACAGATCACGGCAGGCTTTTGGTGCAGGAAAGCGGTTCGAATCTGCATCAGACATAAATCGACCCAGTCGCGATGGGGATTCAACGAAGGCTCCAGAAAGCAGTTACGGATACTGAACCGCATTCCGGACGTATTCCTTTCCCCGAAGTGATGCGATATCTTACGGTATCGGTCGAATGTGCCGGTTGGGCATAGTTGATTCTTAATTCCCTGCATCATGACAACGCCCTCCGATTTCAGGTGGGTTTCAATTTCAGGATCCCAGTTATAACAAGGGGCAATGAAGGTACGGGAGCGAAAGCCAAACTGCTCTTCAAACAGGCGTAGTCCGTCACTCAACACTTTTTTCTGCTCGGCGATATCTTCTGACGAGTCCCAGTCGAAGGCCTCCATGAAACTATAATCGGCCTTACCGGAATACGTGGCTCTATGATCGAAAGCAAAACAGGCCGCATCATCACCGGTCTGCAGAACTCGTAACCACCGCTTGTATTGCAGATGCTCACGCCCGTGAAATTGCGGATGGAACACCCGTTGCTGGATGCCTGTATTCCACAAGCGGGGAACTTGTTCGTGTCCGGATTGACGAAGGCAGGTAGCGGCGGATTTTTCATAATGATAGGCTGTGAACCCCGATTGACGAATCGCTTCAAAATCGGGATTGGCCATGATCATGTTTGCCGTCATCACGGGAGGATTGCCCCTGCTGTCGCTGAATTCGAGCAGCAGGCCGAACAACCGATCCAGATCACCGGCACTTTCCAGCATGTCGAACTGGTAGACGCTTCCGGCCATGGCAAAACCCCTATTACGGAAGGCACCCAGAACTTCGGCAGAAGGTGTTCGGATAGCGCCCCAGTCGTCAGATTCCAGAATCACAAGGCGGTCCTTTATCCGGATGCCACCGCGGTTGGTGCGGTGGGCCGTGTAACTGTTCTTGATTTTTTTAAGTTGTTGCAGCATACAAAATCAGGCCAGCTCGGTGAAGCGGGCACAAACATTATCGATGTTGTACCTGCTGACGTCGGGAATAATGAAGGCCGAACGGTAATCAGCGCGAAGAAAAGCGGCAAGTTGTTGCTCATCGATCGCACTGGTCGGAAATGACAGGATGGGCCGCCCGCTCAGGTGATAATCAATCAACTTGCTCGGTACCTGGTGCACCGGATCGAATCCGATGTTGCCCAGAAAATCCATCCTGCTCATCTCGCGAGTCAGCTGGAGCCTTGGAATATAGGGACGCACTTCGAGCTTGTTGCCCAGCGCTTCCTTGAAAGGTGCCAACAGGTCGTCGGCCTGGGTATATGCAATAAACCGAAAATCCTCCTTCCATTCACTGAGGAATTTGAGCATCGGACCCGGATTCCGGATATTCCGCATGAAGGTGCCGGCAAATGCGAATGTGGGAACCCGATTGGGCACATAGGAGTCGGTGACAATATCGCCCAGGTTGAAGCCCTGGGGAATCTCCACAAACTTTTCGCTGAATTCAGGGTAAAAATTCTCTTTCATCGACATCAGGGGGATGGCAATGTATTCGGCCTTCCGGCAAAACCACTTTTCCAGATACTTGAAATAGGACAGTTTTTTCATGCTGTCGCCTATGGCCCCCATATAAGGGTCACCGCAGTCGGCCACCCAGGTTTTGGCAATGGGATTTTTCTGGGTACGTGCCCAGGCAACGCCCCAGTGTACGGGATGAGGAACGGCTATGGAAACCATCAGGTCATAGCCAGAATCCTGGCGCAACTTTTTTCTAATCCTGAACATCAGCTCGATGTCCGGATATTCGAAAAACTGCAGCAACGCCCTGTTCAGCAGTCGCTTGAAAAGCAATACCGGACCCGAGCCCTTTTGCAGATTGATGCGCCCGAACCTTCTTCTGCCAATGTCAACAATGCGCACACCAAATTCCTTTTCGATAGGTGCATGATGCCGTTCATCGCGGATGGTGTATAAGGTCACATCATGCCCACGCCTGCAAAATCCTTTCACCAGTTCCGTGGTCCGGAAGGAGCGAGGGCTATTTTCCGGGTAAAACGCACTGCTGACAACAACAATTTTCAGTTTTTTTTCCATGTCTGATACTGCTCAACCGCAATCAGGCGGCCTAAATGTTTTCCCGGATGATCCGTGCCGGGTTGCCGGCAATGACCACGTTGTCGGGGAATGATTTGGTAACAACGCTGCCTGCACCAATGATTACGTTGTCGCCAATCTGCACACCCGGAAGAATGACTGCCTGGGTGCCGATCCAGCAATTCCTGCCAATGCGGACCGGACCGGTCGACTTATCGTGACGGTTGAGGTCCTCCTTGCTGTGGTTGGCTGAAATGATCTTGATGCCCGGAGCAAAAATCGTATGGTCGCCGATGTACACAGTATTGATTCCCTGCACATAGCAGCCGCCGCAGTTGGCAAAATTTTTCGCCACATCCTTACCCAATACGATGGTGCGACTCACGGTAGATGTGAAATGCACCATGAAAGGCACTTCGGCATTGATGCGCAGGATCTTTTGCATGAAGAAATTCACGAGCCGCAATCCCAGCGGACAGGGCGATGAGAGATACTCCAGCCAGTTGGCAGGCTCGTTCCGCTTCCAGTTTCTGAATTTGTAACGCGACAAGAACATATCAGATCGCAATGCCGAATAGCCGGTAGATCAATGTCTCCACCTTCACGGCTATGGGTTTATAATGACGGTATATCCGGGGAGACAGGTTGAATACCCAGCCATCGCGGGTATAAAAGCGGTTGCAACCGGCCAGAGGACATCGGAGCATATCCATTTCCCGTAATGCTGCAAGTACTGCATCAAGATTCATCTCACCCCGGTTGCCGAGCGACGACTGGGCGGCAAGCAAAATGAATTTGGTGATGGGTTGGTTCAAAAAACGAGATTGTGCAGGCTTCAGTTGCGCATCTTTTCTAAACTGCACCAGGTCGCTCACTGCCATCAAAAAGCCACGTACTGCCCTGTCGGAAAAATACAGGTCGGAATTGGTAGCCGAACCTGAACGGGTTGTGCGCACATAAAAAGGCGTGGCATCGAATGCGCATCGTTCCGCTACAGCAAACGCTTTTGCCAGAAAAAGTCCGTCCTCCAGATAAGGAACACCTATGGGGTAATTGATTCGGAACCGTTGCAGAAATACACGGTTGAAGAGGATAGCCACAGAACGGTCGGGGTCGCGAACAGATTTGCCGCGAAAAGCATAATAGGCCTCGGGGCCATTGTAAATCCTGTTGGCCAGCCTGTGATAGTCAGTTGTCCACACGGATGTGCCGTGTTCATCAAGGAACTCGTAGCTGAGTTGAAAGATATCGAGCCCTTCCACTTCTGCCTTGCCAAGAAGGGCTGACAGCGTCCCCGGAATGACATAATCGTCCGGATCTATAGGCATAAGATATGCACCCCGGGCGCGGGCCATGGCATTGTTTCGGGCCCTTGATACGCCCTGGTTATCCTGGTCGATGAAAACAATATGGTCATACTCCCGCTGCAAGGCCAAAATCACATCCCGACTATGATCAAGGGAACCATCGTTGACCAGGATGATCTCATAGTCTCGGAATGAAAGGCCCTGATTGCAGAGGCTTCGGACACATTTTTCAATGTAACCGGCCACATTATATACCGGTATGATCACACTCAGTCGCATGGTATTCGGGTCAGATCAGTTGGGTTTCAACAGGTCGTTGAGCGAGATGTTGTAATTGGTAAAAAAGGCGGTAAACGGATTCCCGATAAAAGTATTCACACTCAATGAGTAAAATCCGACTCGTGTGCTTACTATGAAGAAGAGCAATACAAAAGGGAAGGTGGCCGCCAGAATCCAGTTCATCTTTTTTTCGGCAAGTACATTGTTCTGCCTGAGGATCACCAGGCAGGTTGTGGCGTAGAAGGATGCCACATAGAGCCAGCGTTGCCCGGAGGGAATAGAGCTCAGAAAATTCGAAAGGGCGAAGAAGAGCAGCGAAAAAGCATACAGGTTGAGCAAGCGAGGATCCCAGGTGATGTAACGCCTCAAGCGCAGGTACATGAATACCATCATTATCCGCATGGTCCAGAAGAACCCGTTTAAATATAGCTGCACATACCAGTTCGCCGTTTTTGCAGCCTGGTCAAGCTCTCCCTTTCGGTATGCTTCAACTCGCCCTTCTTCGCGGTACGATTTGGTTCGGTTCTGAAGCCGCTCGCTGGTATTTTGCTCCAGGAAAGCGTTGAATCCCTGAAGATTGATCTGTGAAAACAACAACGATATCATGTAGAGAATAAACAAAACAAGGAGTCTGGACTGAACGAAAAAAAACATGAGCAGGGCCACCACAGGGAAGATAAACGAAAAATGGACTAGGATGGATGACGCTGCAATGGCAAGCCCGATGGTCCTTCTGTTCAAGAGGTAGACGAATGTCCCGTAAATGAAAATATGTGCAGCTGTCCAAAACCTGAATCCGTTGATAAACCACATTGGAATGACCAGGAAGAGCACGGCCAAAAGAAACCGCACCGAGGGTTTCAGCTTACCCTTAAGCCGGCCAAAGACAAACCAGAGATTTCGTGAAAGGAAAAAACCGTAAATGAACGCGTAAATAATGGTGAGTGCCTGTTGACTCTGTGTGAAACGGGATACGAATATTGCAATCGTGAGTTTGAGTACATCAACGTCCTCATTGTCAGCATACAACTTTTTAATGTCGTTATAATCCAGTTCGAGGATGTACAGATCCTCAACCTGTTCACGATAACGGTGGATATCTGACTGGATATCCTTGGATTTGCTATCCTCGGTGGCAACGGCAAATGTGGCTCCGTAAAACACCACAAAAGCCCAGAATACATTTCTCGCCCATAGAGCACGGATATTCCGCAGGGTTGCGATAGCCGCCCCGATGGGGATGAATAAGAAGAGGATCCAGGGTGCGGTGGAAAAATTGCCCTTCGATGCCATGTCAGAATTATACTTGTTCCTCCGCTCAGCGGTAGAAAAGGTCGTGTTTGCCGTAACCCATTACGCTACGTTTGAAAAAGGTGATATAACGGTACGGATTCAAATAGACGGTAATAGCCTTGTATAAAAACCGGGGCAATGCACCCGGGCGATTCAGACCCATGTTCTGAAACAGTGCCGATGCCCGGAACACTAAGCGTTCCCCTCCGGCGATGTCCCAGGGCAGATTCGGATATACATATTTCTCTTTCAGCAAACCGGTTTTCAGGTAATTGGGTTTGAACAGACTTCGGCTATCCATATTGTTCATGGCGCGGTCATGCTGCCGGTAACCGACCGTAGGTTCATGGAAATACTGGAGCCGGTGTCCTGCAGAGGTCAGTTTGAGCCACATCGGATAGTCTTCAATCATCGGTATCGACTCATCGAATCCGCCCAAATCAAGTACGGTTTGCCGGTGCAGGAATACCGAGGGGGTGTAATTGATCCGGTCCGATAAGAGCAGTAGCTTATACTGGTCGCCTGCGCTAAGCTCTTCGCGCATCAGGTTGTCTGGAAAGACGGTCGGTACCTGCCGGATAAGACTGGCCGCGTCGAAGTTGTTCCGATAGAGCAGGACCTGTGAAAACACCGCAGCAGTTCCGGGATTGCGGGACACAACGCGCATGTTGGCTTCAATGCAGTTCGGCAACAGGATATCGTCGCCCCCGAGCAGTTTGATCCATACGGAGCCAGCCCTTCGGAACGAACGGTTGGCATTGGGCGTAACACCCGTATTGGCGTCAACCGTGATGATGGTGGAGCGAATAAAACGCGATTCGTTCCTGACCAGCCAGTTACGGCAGGTTTCCACGGTATTGTCGGTGGAGCAATCGTCGGAAATGATCAGTTCAAGGGCCGGATAAGTCTGGGCAGCCACACTGTCTAGCGTTTCAACAATAAAGGAAGCCGAATTGTATGTGGCGATGGCCACAGTCACCATTTCCTGAGCCAAGGCAAATCGATTTTGAATTTTTGAGCAACCAGGTCGGCAAGATGGATGCGGCTGTTAAGCCCCCGGATCGAGTAGAATGCAGCAGCCAGCAATGTGGCAAGAGCAAGCCCGTAGCGTAGGGGCTCCTTCACATGATTCATGATCAAAAAACTGAAAAGCGCCAGCATCAGCAGGACGGAGAAAAGCCGGATCATTTCACCCGTAAAAGAAAAACGGTATTTATGACGGATGATCAGGAACGTCTGCAGGAGACCGATCGCATAACTGCATATGAACGAGAAGCCAAGACCCGTAAGCCCGTACCGGGAATAAAAAAACATATTCAGCAATAACACGTAAATACTGGCAAGCAGCTCACTCAGAAAAAACAGCCGGGCATCGCCCCGGGCCAGAATCAGAAAACCCATGGCCCAGGTAACCGCCTTGAAGAAAATACCCAGCGCAAACAAGCGCATCATGGTAAGCATGGCCAGGAATTTTCCGGTGTACATGATCAGAATGATGGGCTTGATGAAAATGATGAACACAATAAGCAGCGGCGCCATAATCAGCACCGCCAGTTCGGCCTGCTGGTTGATCAGCGATGATGCTTGCCTTTTGTCGGATGCTATAGCCGAAAGCCGGGGGAAATAATCGGTAGCCATGGCGCCGAAAATCATGGTCACATAAGTATTGATAATGGAGAACCCCGAGTTATAAAAGCCCACCTGTTCAACACCACCAACGCGGGCAATGAAAATACTCAGCAGGTACCCCGTTGCCAGTCCCAATAGTCCGCTCAGGCTGATGGTGAAACCCATCCGGAGCATGCCGAACCCCTCTTGCATTAGCAAGGTCCGTGTAACCCGAACCGGTTCTACCGATAGGTTGGTTGACAATAACCAGGCAATGGCCAGCGAGGCAATTCCGCTGATGACCAACGTAGTCACAATACCATCGATTCCCAGATAGTAGTATACCGGTACAGCTACCAGCAATCCAGCCAAAGAACCCAGTAAATTGGCCAAAGCAAGCTTTCGCATCAGACGCATGCCTTGCAGCAAAACCAGCCTGCCGGCCACCAGTTGGCTAAGCAGCAGGGTGACGGAAACCCACCGGAATGCAGCTATGAAATCCCGATTTCCAAATGTGAGCTGGCTTAACCAGGGTGCCAGAAAAAACGTGAGCAGGGTACCCAAAAGACCGGTCAACCAGACCAGCCGCCGAAGTACAGCCACCACCTCCGCCACCTTCCGGGAATCACCGCCGGCGTGGGCGGCCGCCACATTCCTAACGGCGCTGGTATTCAAACCGAAATTGGTTCCGGCAGTGATGAAGTTGGTGGTCGATACCAGCAAACCCGCAATGCCCATACCTGCCGGACCAATCAATACGGCAATGAGTTTGGTTCGCACCATCGTAATCAGAATGTTCAATACCTGGACACCTCCGAACAGGGAGGTGGTTTTCATGATCTGGCGGTATGAGGAGCGTTGTTCAGTCAATTGCTGGAAATCGATAGCACCGGATGTCCCTTTGCATTTTGGATTTTCGGCTTGAATGAGTCGGCGCTGTTCATTTTTTTTGGGCCACCACAAAGATTTCGGCGCCCATTTCGGGGAAAAAGTGAATCATCTTCTCGAGACCGTCGAGAAGCTGAGGAGTAAGCAAGCCCTGGTCTAGCATCTGCTGCATTTGCCCATGGGTGAAGGGCTTCAGGAAATAAGAGCCGCTTTCCAGCACAGTGAATCCGGCTGATTCGAACAATGCGCTGAAGCTGCTGCGGTCATAAACTTTCCTCCGATGAAAGATGCGATCAAGTTCTGAGGGTGCTTCCAGAGCGGCAATCAGCCCTGCTTCCACAGCCAGTAGTCGGTGAAATGAGCGGGAATTGGGTACCAGCGAATACACCCGCGTGCCCGGTTTACAAATGCCCGAAACCGCTTTAAGCACTTCTTCAGGATTATCGATCTCATGAAGAAAACCACCGATGATAACCATGTCAAAATGCGTGTCGGTCAGCTTTTGGGCAACCTCTTCAACATAACCCTGATGCATACTGATCCGTGGATCAACAGCACATCGATCTTCGAGAGTACGGAAAAAAGCGGCACCCGGCTCCACAATCACCATGCGCTCAAAATCGGTATAGTCGGTACATACAGGCCATGAGCCGGGACCGATTTCCAGAATCCTACTGCTTCGGTTATCCTGCAAAACCTTCAGGAGGACTTTCCTCCTGTAGTGCCGTAGGGTATCCTCGAAGGGAAGACTCGAATAGTTGGCTTCGTAATCGGGTGTATCCCTCATCAATAATTAATGACTGGAAGTACAAAAGGCTCGGATGACCTCAACAATATAATCGAGATCTTCAAAAGAGAGCTGCTCATGTGAAGGAATGAAAAAAGCCTCTTCGCCGTAAAACACGCTGCAATGGATGCCATGTTTCCAAAGAAACGCTTTCATCGCCTGCAAATCGACACCCGAGCCAACGGTACTGAACAGGTATACACTGGGAACCACGCCAGGCTTCAGCGTAAACCGGGGATGTAATCCCAGCGGCGATAATTTGCTACGCAGATATTCGTAATTGCGAAGCCTGCCCTCCACAATGGTATCAGAAAATCCAATATGATACGACATCACGTCGCGGATATGGCTGAACAGTTCCGGATCTGCATGATCGTCGGCAGCCGGTAACCCGGGCCCGTTGGATAGCAGCAACCCGCCCACCTGTATCGGAAAAAACTTGGGAAAACTGTAGCAGACAAAATCGCCTGTTATGCCCATCCCCGACCCTTCCGCCTCAGTAAAGAATGTGGTGCAACAGTCTTCAATGATAGGTAAACCAGTTGCTTTAAGCTTGGACATATCGGCATAGGGATAACCGAACTCATGATTCACAAACAGTAAGCGCGTGCTTTTCTCCATCGTTCTTGACCACTTGCAGAAATGTGAAATGGTTGATGTCACACAACCACTGATGTAGGTGTTCCCGCTTGTAGTCAGGATGGTGACCGTATCCTCGGGAAGAAGCTTGTAATGACGTAATGCCGCATACATGGCGGCGCGTCCATTGGATGTGATCCGGTACGGCCTTCCGGAAAACCGCTTGTCAAGATAAGCGGGAAAGGCATCGCCGGCAGGAAGCCTGTGGTTGATACCCAGATGCCGGGTAGTGAAAGGACCGATCCGGTACGTTGGGAGACTGTACGGATCGGGATTCAGAATGAACATGCCTGTTTAATTACAACGGACTAATCAGGAAGCGGTGAAGCGGTATGTGAACCGGTAACGGAGCGAGGAAACACAGTCATGGGTTTCCTTGAAGCGAAGCAATCCCTCGTTGGGAATGCCGTTTTCGGTAGAGATCCCCAGATCGATATAGCTACATTTCATCTCCTTGTAGTGGTTCCAGAGCCGGTAGGTCAAAAAATCCATAGCCCGAAGCGGTCTTCCCTCTTCACTGTCGCCCCAGAACACAGCCTGGATGATGCCCGGATGCTTCCGGTACATGATGGCCCCGGCCACAAGACGGTTCAGGTTGTCGAACACACCGAAATAGTCAATCGGCCAAAGGCGATCCATCCGGCTGAGCTCCTCGAAACGCATGTGGATGGGACGTCCCTGACGCTTCCGGTTTTGAGCCACCAGTTCATAAATCGTTTCAAAAAAATCAGGATCTGTTGTCTGCTCGAAACGCAAGCCATTCCGGATTGCCTGACCTACATATTCCCTGGCCGAACGCTTTCCGAAATTTCCCCGGAAAGCAGCCAAATCGACCCAGTTGGTGATATCGGGCGGTTCGGATGCAAAACCCAGCCGGGTCAACACATTCACCAGTTTGGCGTTCAATGAAGGATGATAGATATCGGGAGGCAGGGTAATGGAAAATGAATCGATAGACCGGCTCCGGCAATAATCAAGCAACGAACGCATGAAGTCCATGACTTCGCTGACATATACTTTCTCGTGCCGAAAATGAACGCCACCGAATGGCGCGGAAAAAGGTGATTTCAGGGACCTGGCTGCCAAACCGGCAATCAGTCCCAGTGACTTGTTAGTAGTAGAAACGAGATAGAGGACTTTTTCAACCTTATGAAGGTTAAATTCAAGAAACTTCTCGGTAAGAAAGGGATGCGGGTCTTCAGGAAACTGTTCTCGGTACCTGACCTTGTCTGCCTCAACTATCATAGACGACCGATGAAATTGTAAATGATTATGCGTTATCCGGTATTCATGTGAAACGCTTCCCTTTTTGATCCATACATCCAGCGGTATTTTCGAGCAGGCAAGTAGTTGATTCGTTGCTTAAAACTTGAACTGAAGCAAACAAATACGGCACAAATATATGATTAAATAAATTGCATTAAATAAATTGATTCGTTATCGCAATCACCTGCTCGACTGAATCATCGGACATCACCGGGCTGATGGGCAGGCTGAGTACTTCGGCATGGATCTTTTCGGTAAGCGGGAACGAACCGGCGAATTGACCGGCATAAGCACCCTGCCGGTGCGGTGGGATAGGATAGTGGATCAGCGTCTGTATGCCGTTGGCCTCAAGATGATGTTGAAGTGCATCCCTGCGGGCAGAGCGGACTACAAACAAATGCCAGACATGTGACAGGTCGGCCGATACGGGATAACCTGCAGGCTGGGGTAATACGAGTTCCGGATTTCGGATGCCTTCCATATAGCGGGCGGCA
>CAZZLI010000051.1:0-18768 GCA_964655055.1 uncultured Ferruginibacter sp. | reverse complement strand
GTGAGCCTTTTTTATTTTAAAAAGAGTTTTTGGCCCGCGTACCTTTCCAATACGGTGACTTACCAAAGCCTGTCCATCTGACTCCAAGAAGGACTCTCCAAGGAGAACTCAAAAATCTGAAGCGCTTTCCCTGGCAAGATTACCTGTGTCCTTTGCGCCTCCCTTTGTGCACCTTGTGGTTAAATTTATTACCACCAGGATCACAAGGACTTTACACAAGGAACACGCAAGAATTGGAAGCGCTTTCGATCCGACTTGGTTCGTGGCTCAGGAATCTTATTTTGTCTGAACTGTGATGGTTATGATTGATTGATTACTTTGATTGGTGGTTTTGCTGTTTGCGTGTAAAAAGTGGGGCAGCGGCATGGGCGTGAGTCCTGCGCCTGAATTATTCCTGCTATTAGAATTTCGATCTTTAGTAACGGAAGGCACACGAGAGGACTCGTGCGCCAGGTAGGGAAAATGCTTCTTGAGACCCGAAGCAGGGCGTGGAGTTACGATGAGGGAAGGTCGGGAGGCCTGCGCCTGAGAAATTTTGAGAGATTCCTAAAGCAGCAGCCCGTCATCTGTTTTTTAACGGATCGATGAACCGCCCGGGTTGTAAATTTGTTTCCATTACACCTTGCCGAAAGCCCTGCTGACCATATTGCTGCTGCTCTCCTGCCTTTACCGGCTGCAGGCCCAGAACTGCACCACGCTTGGGCAGAACCCCTCCACCGCCTTCCCCGTTTGCGGTACCGATACTTTCGCACAGGCCGAAGTACCCCCCTGCGGAGGCAGACAGATTGTTACACCGGGTTGTACCGATTTTCTCAGCGATATCAATCCCTACTGGTACCGCTTCACCTGCTTCGAAAGCGGGGTGCTGGGTTTTACCATCACACCCAACAATCCGTCCGACGATTATGACTGGCAAATCTTCGATATCACGGGAAGGAATGCGGATGATGTATATACCGACCCGGCCCTGTTCGTGGCCTGCAACTGGTCGGGCGAACCCGGAACCACCGGCGCTTCGTCTGCCGGCACCTCGCTTACCGTCTGCGGCTCTACCTCGGGTGGACCTTACCGCCCCCTGTTTACCAGCATGCCCCAGCTTATAGAAGGTCATGAATACATCCTGTTGGTCAGCCATTTCTCCGGATCGTCGCAGAGCGGATACAAACTCGCTTTCGGCGGCGGAACCGCGGTAATCACCGATCCCACCATTCCGCAACTGGTGGGCGCACGCGCCATCTGCGACGGTACGCTGATGACCATGAAACTCAACAAGCGGATGAAATGCGGCAGCCTTACCGCAACCGGCAGCGAGTTTGTGCTCAACCCGCCCCTTGCCCCCGTTGTAGCGGCCAGAGGCGTCAATTGCAACAATGCCTTCGATTTCGATTCGATTGTGGTAACGCTGGGCAGCCCCATTCCTCCCGGCAACTATTCGCTGTCGATCACCACCGGAGCCGACGGCAACAACCTGCTCGACGATTGCGGCCGTGAAATTGCGGATGGGCAGTCCCTACCCGTCACGGTGTTTCCCCTCTTCCCTACCCCGATGGACAGCATACAACCGCTCACCTGTTTGGGCGAAGAGCTGGTGCTGGTTTTCAGCAAGCCCATGCAATGCAATACCATCGCCCGCGACGGAACCGATTTCCGGATCAGCGGCCCTGCCGGAACCCCAACCGTTACCGGAGCTGCCGGAGAATGCAATGCCGAAGGACTGACTCAAACCGTGCGCGTGTTCCTTTCTTCGCCCATAAAAAAAGCCGGTTCCTTCCGCATCTTCCTTCAGGTTGGAAGTGACGGCAATACTCTGCTCAATGAATGCGGTAAGGAAACAGCAGCCGGCTCTTCCCTGCCCTTTAGTGCCAAAGACACGGTGAGCGCACGATTCAATTCAAACATACGATTCGGCTGTACAACCGATACCGTTTTCCTGAGTCATGACGGAGCGAACGGGGTGAATTCCTGGCTCTGGACCTTCGATAACGGCACTACGGGACGCTCGAGAGACACCACCTTGTTTTATACCGTTTTCGGTCCTAAAACAATCCGACTCAATGTGAGTAACGGTACCTGCAGCGACAGTTCGGTGCAAACTGTTGACCTCGACAATTTTATTGACGCCCGTTTTGAATCAACCAAAGTGGTCTGCCCCGAAGATCCCGCAAGCTTCCGCGACCAGAGTATCGGAAAAGTGCGCCAATGGCTCTGGAACTTCGGCAACGGCAATCAGAGCACCCTGCAATCTCCCCCGCAACAGTTTTATCTTCCGGGAAATGGCATCCGTGAAGAAGCGGTGAAACTGGTGATTACCGATGCCTACGGATGCAAAGACAGTGTAGTTAACCGGATCACCGTCGCCGGAAACTGTTTCATTGCCGTACCCGGGGCCTTCACACCCAACCGCGACGGACTGAATGATTTCCTTTATCCGACCAATGCCTATAAAGCCGTTGACTTGTATTTCGCGGTGTACAACCGGGTTGGACAGAAGCTATTTGAAACCAACGACTGGACAAGAAAATGGGATGGCAATTTCCGAGGTACCCCGCAGGATCCGGGAACCTATGTCTGGTACCTTCGCTACACCCTGCCCGAAAGCGGCGAAAAAATCTTCAAAAAAGGCACAACGGTTTTGATCCGTTAAATCCATCGGTTTATGAATACCCCTGCCGTCAAAACCGCACTGCTTTCGTATGGGATGTCGGGGCGCTTGTTTCATGCGCCCTTCCTCAAAGCCCATCAAGGCTTTATCCTTCACGGATGCTGGGAAAGGAAGCCCGGGCATTTCAAAAAGGATTTTCCCGAAGCAAGAATCTATCAGTCACTCGATGAAGTGCTGGACGATCCGGAAACAGCGCTGGTGATTGTGAATACCCCCAACGCCACGCATTTCGACTATGCTGCAAAGGCCCTGGCAGCAAACAAACATGTGCTTGTGGAAAAGCCCCTTACCCTCAATGCCGGCGAAGCGATTGTCCTAAAGGAACTGGCCGGGCGCAACAACAAGCTGCTGAGCGTATACCATAACCGCAGGTGGGACGGAGATTTCATTACGGTGAAAAAAATCATAGACAGCGGAAGCATCGGTACTGTCGTTTCCGCCGAGTTACATGCCGATCGTTACCGGCCTGCGCTTAGTTCAAAGATCCATAAGGAAAACGCGGAGCCCGGGGCGGGACTTTTGCTGGACTGGGGCCCGCATATGGCCGATCAGGCGATGCAGCTTTTCGGAATGCCGCAACGCGTGTTCTGCCATACCGCCATCACAAGGCCCGGATCGGTGGTGGACGATTTGTTTGATATCACACTGTTTTATCCCAAACATACCGTTCGGCTGAAGAGCAGTTTCTTCGTGATGCATTCCCCGGCTTCGTTTTTGCTGCACGGTACAAAAGGTTCCTATATCCAGCAGAGAAGCAATATCCAGGAAATACAACTCAACGCCGGAAAAAGCCCGATGGATGACGATTTCGGTATTGACCCAATAAAAGGCCTGCTCCATCAGCAAGACGATTCCGGCAACATGATTTCAAAAGAGGTACCCCTTAGCGGCGGAAATTATCTGGAATTCTACAACCGGCTGTTCAACGCCATCCGTTTCGGCGAACCGCTGCCGGTAAGTACTGAGGAAGCCATTGGCGTGATGAAGATTCTGGATGCCGCTGCGGAAAGTAACCATACCGGAAAGATTGTAGCCATCAGTTGAGCCCTACTCACAAGCCGACTGTTTCAATCAGCATCACTTCATAAACAGGGCTGAACAGATATACCTGCCCGCCGGGAACTTGTGCGCATTTGTAGCGCTTGCGGATGATTTCACCCCGGCGGAAGACTCGCCCACCATGAATGCGGAACAGGGCACCTTCGGGAACTTCTTCAATCAGGCAGACACCCTCGGGGCGTGCATCGTAACGAAACAACACCTTGGTAAGCACTGTGTCGGCACAACTGCTTGCCGAAGGCCGGTTCAGGCTGCGCACCAGAGCGGCACACACATCATCCGGAAATATTTTTCCTGAAATAAAATGACGAAGCAGGTCGCCGAATTCCTTTTTCCATTCTACACCATGGGAATTCACACGATGCCCGAATTTTTCGAAGGTAAGCAGGTGGGCAAGCTCATGCAGTAGGGTAATGAGGAAGGCGTATTTATTCAGATTGCCGTTGACACTGATGCGGTGCGTAGAGCCCGCCACGGCATTCCGGTAATCGCCCAGTACCGATTTCCGGGCCCGGGTGATGGTGAGATGTACGTTGTACCGTTGGATAAAGCCGACGACTTCATCATAGCTTCCTTGCGGAAGAAAGTCGGCAAGGGCAGACAGGGGCAATTCCTTTTTGCTCATGGTTTCTTTCGGTTCAACCGGCCTGCGCCGTAAACGCCCGCAACAAGATAGCAGCCATAAACGCCCAGCGCCGCCATAACGGACTCCATCGTGTAATTGGGATTGATAAATTTCACATAGAGCAGCAGGGCGATAGCCGTAAGCATCATCTTGAGGAACATGCCGCCGATGATGGTTCGCACGAAAACATGGGGATTGGTATGCACCACCGCTTTTTGCTGCATACGCAGGGAAAGGGCGGATAAGAAAAAGAAAATCAGGTTTGCGCCGATGACCAGACGCGCATCAAACTGTTCTGTTCCGTAAACGGAACCCGCAGTCAGGGAAAGCAGCATGATGATGATGAACAGCAGCACCAGGATGCCGTAGGAACGAAGCATGGGCCTCATGGAGTTTCCGGACTTACTGGTTAACGGCGGTGGCCATTTCGGAATTCAGTTCCACCACATTAGCCCCCATGTGGCAACTGCCGTTGAAGGTTGCCGTGGGCTCAACTTCAAGGCGGCCGGCATAGAGATTTCCGTTAACCAGGCATTGCCCGCGTAACTGAAGCAGACCGTTGACCCTGAAGTCACCAGAAACATTACCGAGGATGTCGGCATCCTGGCAGGAGATATCACCTTTGATGACACCTTCAGTGCCAACAATCAGTTTGGATTTGGTGGAGATATTCCCGTTGAGTGTACCGTCGATGCGGATATCCCCGTTGCTGCTGATATCGCCCTGGATGCTTGTACCGTTTCCAATGATGGTGGTGCTTCCCGAGGGCGCTTCGGCCGGTTTTACTTTGGCTCCGAACATATGATGAATTTTATTTTTTACGAAAATAGCGATATCGTTGAAATTCACTCCAGTTCATTATCCACCTTGGGTAGGGAGAGGCTTACCGTATCGCGCACGGCCACATTGCCCTGCAATACTTTCTGAAGATCGTCGTAATAGCGTTGCTTGCGAGCCATCGCCTTCTCAATCGAATCGGCCCGGATCTTTAGGTGCTTGAATTCCTTCACCTGCTTCACATCGCCGTAACCCACTCCCGGGATATAGTACTTGATGGGTGTAAACACAATGATGGCTACAGTGAAAATGGTGAACAGCACAAAGGCCGTACTGAGGGCGATATAGACCGAGAGCCTGCTCAACCGGAACTTGACCACTTCCTCGTAGGTGTCTTCGTTCATCACCACCAGACGGTAGCGGTTGCGGAGCCTTTTCAGGGTGCTGTTGACTTCAAATTTTGACATAATACGAAAGTGAAGTTACTTTTAGCCCAAAAATTACCCCGTATGATGCCGATGTGATAGCTGTTTGGCCCAATGAAATTGGCCCATTACAGATATCCCATCGGTATAAGGCCGCAAACATTGTTAAAAAACAGGATTCCGGGGGTTTCCGGCGGCAGGATTAGGAAAAAATGAGCGATATTTAACCGCAATTTAGACAATCGCCCCTGCATGTTCAAAAAGTTATTTTGGGTAGCCCTCACCCTATGCGGCTTCCTGCTCCATCCGTCGAATGCACAGGCACAACCCATGTGGACCATCGACCTTCTGGGCAATGAAAAAAAGCCTGAGAAATTCGAGGACCGCAAGCTGGGTTCTGAAAAGCTTGCCGAAAAGAAATTCACCCTTCCCCGCAGGGTATTCCAGAACAACTTCACGCACTACAACTATTATTTCAATGCGAACAACAAGATCAACGCGGTGATTGCCCGGGCCAAAGAGGCCATGCAGGAAGATTATACCAAGCTGCTTCCCTATTATCCCTTTACGCTGGATGGTACCGCTTCGCAAAAGACGGAGCTGGACTCGGTCATCTACAAGGCCACGGCAGGCATCCTGCTGCACGACCTGCGCAACGACTGGATCGACAACATGTATCTGCTGATGGGCAAGGCCTATTTCCTGCGCAAGGATTTCGACTCCGCCGCCGCCACCTTCCAGTTCATCAACTACAATCTTTTCCCACGCAAGAAAAACGAGGACGACAGCCGGATTGTGGGCACGATGGAAGAAGGCAGCGGTACCATGAGCATCGCCAATCCCGAGAAGCGCAACATCCTCCAGAAGCTTACCGCCCAGCCGCCCAGCAGAAATGATGCACTGATCTGGCTGGCCCGGACCCTGATCGAGCAGAATGAAAACGGAGATGCGTCCGCACTGATCAGCACCCTGCAGCAGGATCCCAAGCTTCCTGCCCGCTTGCATAATGATCTGGCTGATGTAACCGCCTACTGGTTTTACAAGCAGGGCGTTTACGATAGTGCAGCCCGTTATCTCGAAGCAGCAGTCAGCGTGGGCGATACCAAGAAGGACCGTTCCCGTACCGAATTCCTATTGGCGCAGTTGTATGAGCAGAGCGGACAATACGACAAAGCCAAAGACTATTACGTAAAAGCCTCCTCACATACCACCAACCGGATGATTGACATCTATGCGCAGCTCAACAGCGCCAAGATGCGCAGGGGCAGCAACCCGAAGGAGCTGGACAACGGCATCAACAACCTGGTCCGGCTCAGCCGCAAGGATAATTTCGACAACTACCGCGACATCCTGTTTTATGCCGCCGGCGAAATGGCCATGATGAAGCCGGATACCAACCAGGCGGTCAGCCTCTTCACCAAAAGTTACCGCAACAACGAAAATAATGTCGTTTACCGCAACAAGGCCTTTCTGCAACTCGCTGAAATCGCCTACGACCGCAGGCAGTATGCCGATGCTTATGCTTACTACGACAGCCTGAAGACCGATGACTCCACGATCAAAGACCGGACCGGGGAAATCCAGGAACGCCGGAACGCGCTGTCGAAGATTGTGGAAAAGCTGGACATCATCCACCGTGAAGACAGCCTGCAACGCCTCGCTGCAATGCCCGAACCCGAGCGGTCGAACTATATCAAAAAACTTTCACGGCAATTGCGCAAGGCAAAAGGCCTGAAGGAAGATGCATCCTTTGATACAGGGCCCATGATGGATTTCGCCGGCGACAAGAAAGACCAGTCTACGGACCTGTTTGCCACGCCCAAGGCCAATGAATGGTATTTTCACAGCAGCACCCAGAAATCGAAGGGCTATGCCGATTTCAAAAAGAAATGGGGAAACCGGCCGAATACCGACAACTGGCGGCGTAAGAGTGCGGCTCCGATGCCCGGTGCGCCCCCTGTTGCAGACCGTTCGAATATGGCGCCTCCTTCCATGAATCCCGATGATGTTGATGTGGTTGATCCGCCTAAAGACCAGACGGATAAGAAGAAAGATGACGCCGGAAAAAATCCGGCCAATCTGACCAACAATCTTAAAAGCAGAAACGGCAATGCAAATACACCCGACACCAAAAAAGATGCCGGCGATCAGCAAGAAGACCTGTCTTTCGAAGGCCTGATGAGCAGGCTTCCCCTCTCACCCGAACAGATGGATGAAAGCAGGAACAAGGTTGCCCTGGCTATTTACGGACTTGCCCGGGTTTATCAGGAAGACCTGGAAGATTATGAAATGGCGACAGACACGTACGATACCAGCCTGCTGCGTTTCCCCGACTCGCTCTACGACGGCGACCTGTATCTGGGCATGTATTACTGCTACAGCAAACTCGGCAACAAGGCAAAGGCAGACTATTACAAGAAGCTTTTGGAAAACGGGTTTCCTTCGTCAAGAAGTTTCAATGCATTGAAAAATCCTGACCTGCTCAACCCCGGCGGAAAAACTGCGGAAGGAACCCGGATGTACGAGAATATTTATAATCTTTTCATTGAAGGAAAATTCGAAGAAGCGATATCCGGAAAGAAAAATGCCGACAGCCTTTACGGCAAGAATTACTGGACGCCCCAGTTGTTGTACATCGAGGCGGTTTATCATGTCAAACAGAAGAACGACAGCCTTGCGATACAGTCCCTGAACCAGATTGTCACCCTGTTCCCCGATGCGCCCCTCAAGCCCAGGGCCGAGCGGCTGATAGATGTGCTCGGGCGCCGCAAGGAGATTGAAGATTATCTGACAAAGCTACAGGTGACGCGGATGAAGGAAGATTCCGTCATCGCTGTTCAGCCGCAACGGGTTCGCATGGTGCGGAACGATTCCACCATCATCCGTCCGCAGAAAATTGCCGACAGCACGCGGGCCCTGACCGACCCGATAGCCGGGAAAGTTGGTCTTGTGCAGGACAGCCTGATCAATATCGTGAAAAAGGTCAGCGGTCCTTACGTGTTCAATTATACTGCCGCCCATCAGGTCATCATGATACTCGACAAGGTGGACGGCACTTATGTCAATGAAAGCAAAAACGCCATGAGCCGTTATGTGTCGGATTATTTTTCCGGACAAAACCTTACGGTGAACCGTGACGCACTTGATGCTGAGCGCAGCCTGATTGTCTTCCAGCCCTTCGCCGATGCGCAGGAGGCATTGCAGTTTCTGGTCAAGGTACGTAAGGCAGCACCAGACGAGTTATCGTGGCTGCCTGCAGGAAAATATTCCTTCATACTTATTGACGCCGACAACCTGGTGCGGATGAAGGAGACCAAGGATATTCCCGGCTACAAATCCCTGTTGAAAAAACAGTTTCCGGAAAATTTCTGACCCATTCGGGCCGAGGGGATCTGACTGAACCGGCCCGGTTGAAAACCGAATTGAATTATGACAACCCCCGTAAAATGGCTCTGGCGCGTTTTTTTCGGCCTTCTTGGCTTCATCACCCTGATTTTCCTGTTAGCCAATTTCGGCGTTTTCGGCAAGATGCCTTCCCTAAAGGAACTGGAGAACCCGGAAGCCGACCTGGCCAGTGAAGTATATACCGCCGACGGAAAGCTGATGGGCAAGTACTATTCGGAAAACAGAAGCGAGGTCAAATACAGTGAAATCTCCCCTAATATCATCAATGCCCTGATTGCTACGGAAGACGAACGTTTTTCCCAGCACTCGGGTATCGACGGGCGTGCCGTAGCCCGTGCCCTTTTTTCGGCGGGTAAACAGGGCGGAGGCAGTACCATCACCCAGCAGCTGGCGAAAATGATGCTCGGTCAGGGAAGGGGGAGCATGTTTGTTCGCGGATTCCAGAAAATCAAGGAATGGATTGTTGCGGTGAAACTGGAACGCAATTTCACCAAGGAGGAAATCATCACCCTGTACCTGAACCGGGCTGCCTGGGGCAGCAACTACGGCATCCGCAATGCAAGCCGCACCTACTACCAGAAAGACCCCGACAGCCTTTCGGTGCTGGATGCCGCTGTACTGGTGGGTATGCTCAAAGGGTTCATTTACGATCCGGTGCGCCATCCCAAAGCTTCACTGGAGCGCCGTAATGTGGTGATCGACCAGATGGCCAACGCCGGTTACCTCAGCACCAATGATGCCACACGCCTCAAAGCGAAACCGTTGGTCACCAATTACCGTAAGCCCGAGGAAAATGTAGGTATTGCCCCCTATTTCCGGATGGTACTGGCCGACAAGATGAAGGCCTGGTGCAAAACGCATGTGAATCCCAAGACGGGAGAACCCTATGACCTTTACCGCGACGGATTGCGGATCTTCACCACCATCAACAGTACCATGCAGGATTATGCTGAAGAGGCGGTGATGAACCATCAGCCGGTGATACAGCGCAAACTCAATGCAACGCTGAAATACAACAGCGCCCGCATGTGGAAGGACCATGAGAACGTACTTGATGCGGCGATGAAAAGCAGTGAACGCTGGAAAAATCTTAAGGAAGAGGAAATGCCCGACGAGGAGATCAAAAAGACCTTCCTGAAGCCGGTGAAGATGAAGGTATTCGCATGGAATGCCAGGCGTGAACTGGATACCGTGATGACACCCCGCGATTCTATCCGGTATCACCGGCAGATCCTGCAAACCTCCTTTGTGGCCATGGATCCCAAAACGGGTGAGGTGAAGTGCTGGGTGGGCGGCATCGACTTCAAGTGGTTCAAGTTCGACCACGTGACCGCACAGCGGCAGGTGGGCTCAACCTTCAAGCCCCTACTCTATTCCCTTGCCGTAAAAGATGCCGGTTATACACCGGAAACCTATATCGCCGGAGGTCCGCTCACCCTGTCAGGGAAAACGATAAGTACCGGCGGCGGAACCATGGCCTATTGTCTTGCCAAATCGCTCAATGGTGCAGCCTGGCATCTGATGGCCATCATCGGGGTAAAGCAGACCATCGAATTCGCCCAGCTATGCGGCATCAAGACCAAGCTTCCCCCCTATCCATCCATTGCACTGGGTGTAGGTGAGATACCGCTTCTGGAAATGCTGCAGTCCTACACCATGTTCCCCAACAAGGGCTTCAATACCGAGCCCATATACATACAGCGCATCGAAGACAAGAGCGGCAACCTGTTGCAGGAATTTTCTGCGGAAACGCGCCAGGTGCTCAATGAGAATGATGCCTACACGATGGTAAAACTCATGCAGGGAGTAGTAAAGTTCGGAACGGGCCGATCGCTGGGCAGCTACGATATTCCTGTGGAATGCGCCGGTAAAACCGGAACCACCAACGGAAACGCCGATGGCTGGTTCATCGGATATACGCCCGAACTGCTTGCCGGAACCTGGCTGGGTTGCGATGATCCGTTCATTCGCATTTACAATACGGGAGGCGGTAGCGAAATGGCCCTGCCCAAATGGGGCTATTTCATGAAAAAAGTTTATGCCAATACCAAATTGCCCTATGGGGTCACGGAAAAATTCGAGGAGCCCTCGGCATTTGCCAACGATCCGATCTATGCCGATGATGCATTTGCCGATATCGTTCGCCGGGGCGACAGCACGGTGAGTGAGGATCAGGGCAATGGCGATGCGGACGACTTCATTGAAATGCCGGAAGAAAGTTCAGACGGATTGATGGATTCTCCCGTGGAGGAACCGAAGAAACCCTTGAAAGATACCGGCACGCGAAAGGCACCGGCTTTGGCTCCAACCGATAAAAAGAATGAACCGAACAAGAAACCCGCACCGGCACGTACTGTAAAGGAACAGAATGATTACCGCAGGTGAGGGGAAGTGTTAAATGTTAAATTTTAAATGGTAAATGTTAGATGGGATTTCAGGGAAGGAAAAAAATAACGGCGCGGCAAAGATCGGTAGACCTGCGACAGACAACGATTTCGGTTCACCATGAACTCCGGGACTTCTTTGTATCAATTTCTTCGTACGGTACTTCGTTCAACACTTAACATTTACCACTCAACACCAACCTAAAGGCCTTTGCGTGTTCTCCTTGGCGGCCTTTGCGTGAAATGAATTTGTCTGAATCAGGATTCACAGGATTTTAGGATTGCCGGGATTGCCTTCACCTGGTGAGCAGGATGATTCTGTCCCCCTTTGGGGGATTGAGGGGGCCGGAGTAGGTGCTAAAAGTTGAATTTTAACCCTTGAATAGTCTCAATGCCTCATGCTCTCTTCCCAGCAATTTCTCTGAAAATGGGAACTGCGTCAATCCGGAGTCCAAACGCCCCCGTCTAAATCAGCATCAAAAGAGTATGAGCGGCAGGAAGACGCCAGTTGGAAGAAGGGAATTTCCGGCTATCCTTTGGATAAAGGGTCCCTTTCAATTCCCAATTGGAAACATATTGCTTCAATGATTTCCATTTTTTTAGCGGGGTCATTGATTTCGCCGTATTCCCGAGTCAGCCTTTGCTTGTCCAGGGTTCGGATCTGATGGCAAAGCACCAAAGACTCATTCTCCAGGCCGAAATTGTTTGCCGGAATCAAAACCTCGTTAGGATAGATTTTTCTACCCGGCTTTCGGCTGGTTATGGGAATTACATTAACGATATTCAATATATCGTTTATCCCATCTTCGCTAATGATGAGCACCGGCCTCGATTTACCTTGTTCAGATCCGACAACGGGGTCCAAATCAGCCCGATAAACAGACCACTTCCTGATTTTCATAGCGTCTCGCTGTCTATGGAATCGAAGTCCTCATGAATTTTTTTTACATCATCAAGGAACAACGGGTCGTTGGAGGCCGATTTCAAAAGCTCCAACTTTGAGGCCCTGTTGTCAACCTGATCGTCAACGAAGACAATAACCTGCTTCTTATCGCTGAAATCGGGTGGCAGATCAACGACGACCTGATTGTTTTTTACGGGACAGATGATTCGATATGTCATTGTTTCAAAATTCAGTACTAATATACACAATCTTTGCAGCATTGAGATAATTCAACACTTAACATTTACCACTCAACACCTGCCTAAAGCCTTGGCGTGAAATATATTGTCTGAACTGTGATTGAAATGATTAAATGAGGACAATGATGAATGCCTTGTATGCAGGTAGCTTGCTGAATGGAAAAAGAACTTGTTGGTTTAGAGCGTCTGCTTGGCGCCTTGATTTTTACTTGATTTGCGGCTTGGCGTGAAAATATTTCGCAGCTATGCGTGAACCAGTTTTTTCACGCAGAGCACGCAATGAACTCGCCAAGAGCGCGGAGAGATTTCGGTTCACCATTAACCGCCGGAATTCTTTGTATCAATTTCTTCGTATGACACTTCATTCAACACTTAACATTTACCACTCAACACCAGCCCGAAAGAAACCCTGAACAGATAAAAGAACTTACCGGTCAACAGGGTCCCCTTTGCGACTTGCCTTACCTCCTTATGCGGCTTTGCGTGAAAATTACCCGGAAGACCCAAAAAAAGCCGGCGAAAAATCGCCGGCTTCCGATAACCTTACTTTATCCTGTACTACTTATTTGTTGACCACCAGCACGGGCATCAAACGCCTTACGCCCTTATCGTCGGTCACTTCCAGCTGGTAGTTACCGGCAGGTAACTGGTTGTCGGGAATGAACTGATACGCCGCGGCGCCGCCGGCATGGTTGAACGATTTCATCATCACAAACTGTCCGTTGCCGGTAAGCAGACGGGCCGTGTACATGCCCGCAGGCATCTTGCTGAGCTGTAGGCCGATGGTATTGTTCACAACTGGGTTGGGGAACACATACATGCCATTGCCCTTGCGGGTGACCGCAATCTTCACCACATTGCTGTAAGCATAGGCACCCGTGCTGCTGATGCACTTGACGCGGTAGTGGTAGTTGCCGGCTGCCGGAGAAAGATCGAGCTGTGAATAAGACCGGGCCCCATCGCTGTTGCCATTTGCCAGTTGCGAGCCGATGAAGGTGAAGTTCACCCCGTCGGAAGAGCGCTCCAGTTCATAGCGGGCGATGTTCCATTCGCTGCCAACGGTCCAGTTCACCCGCACATCCTCATCGGCCAGGTTGGCGCTGATGGCCGTGAAGCCGATTACCGGACGGAACACGATGCGAAACCGATCGGCCTTGGAAGAATTGATATTGACCGTATTCACATCGAAGCCGTATTGGGTGGTATCGCTTAGGCTCAACGCGGTTTTGGTATTGAGGTAATCATCTTCCAGTACGGGTTGTATTCCTGCCGGCAGCGCAACATCGGGCATGGCAATTTTAAATTTATAATTCATGTTGCGCATGCGGCTCATAACAAGCTGGATGGTATCACCGGTTTTTACCGACTCACGGAATTGGAGGGCGAAATTGCCTTCACCAAACTTGATAAACAGGTTTTCGCCAAAATTCATCATTTTGGGAGCTCCATCCAACCCATTAGCATGATTGCTATTATTTGTGATGTTGGCAGCAGCCATATCGATCAACCATTCTGCAGATGCAGCAGAATGCAACTGTACACTAATTCGTCGAGCAGGGCGCAGTAGCACATTACTACTACCTGATACCTTAGCGGTCTCCTTATAGTTAAGAGAAGTGCTGGCAGTAGCAGTATTTGTAGCAAGCATAAAACCCATTCCGGATTCCAAAACGCCATTGTTCGCTAGGGCGGGCGAAGGCAATAAACTCAAATTTGGAATGGAGTTATCATACAAAATCGTTGCCCATCCGCCAAAAGAACCGGGTCCCCCGATATTGGAATTCCACACATAAAACGCTCTGGTTCCGGAAAACCCGTTGATATTATACAATTTGACAAAATCAATCGCAGAAGGATAGGGGTTGGGGAAAGCCCAAAATTTAGAGCTTCCACTTACAAAACCTCCCGTACCTGTTAGGTTCAGCGCGGAAGCCGAATTGGTCACATTGATATCGCCCGTAACGCGAAGCGTGGTATTGGTAGGTGTTGCGGCAGCACCGGCGGCAAGGTTGATGCTCCGGTCGCCTCGCACAAACAACATATATACCGGCTGATCGGTAATCACTCCGTTGTTAGCACCAATAGTTGTTCCGTTAGTTGCCGAAGGTTTGCCCGTCCATCCGGAAGAAGTGTAGTAAAGTATGGAAGAATTACTGGCAAAGAGCCCTTGATCATAGCCGGGCAAGTTGGTACCCCAGGCGACATGGGTGCCGTAACCCGGAGTCGGATTGGACAGTGTTCCCAGAGGATTCGACCTTCCTCCCTCCTGCCAATTTGCGGAAATGGTAGGTATGGGAAGCGTTGTCGATTTTATCGGTGCCGTCAACAACCTCCAGGCGCGCTTGGCAGGAATGAAGCGCTCTATCACCACTTTTCCATTTACGGTATTACCGGTTCGGGTATCGTTCCATGTTACATCGGCAATACGGGCCGTACGCGAGGCCGTCGAGCGCAAGGTCAGATTGTTGTTGGTATTGAGCGTCTGGCTGTTTCGGTTGCCGAATGCCACCGAATCGGTGACGTAGAGCATGCCACCGGCTGCATCGATGCTGAGCGTGGTGGTGTTGCTGTCAACCAAAGAGGCAATGGTGGAATCCTTGAACAGATCGGCGCGGAAAGTTTGTGCCACGGAGCCGTTGAAATTCAGGGTGCCGGCCCTGGCCTCTATTTTTTGATTTGGAGTGCCGCTGACGGAACCGGAAATGGCGAAAATTCCACCGCTGCCCACGGTCAACAAGGAATCATCGGTACCGGTTAGTGTCAGGTTCCTCACCGCACCATAATCTCCACCGGATACAATCGGATAAATGGATGCGGTAGGAATGGTAACATCCGAAGCTGCCGTAGGCGCACCACCACACCAGTTGACCGGGTCGTTCCAATCACTGTTGATACCCAGCCAGGTGGCGGTAGGCCGGATGGCCACGTCGACAAATACATTGTTTCGAACAGCGGGAGTCACATTGGGTGAGCAGGGTGATGTAGTACCGACTGCAACTGGAGCCGAGCGAATAAAGTATCGGATTGAATTTGCACCAATGGAGGTTGAAGCTACCGTCTGATTTATGCTTACTGTATAGGTACCGACTCCACCCGTTCCCATACCGAATCCGGAAATGACCGTATTGGCCGCCACACCGGTTCCGGTAAGCACATGACCCCTTCGTATGGTACCTGAAGCTACCGCCGTGACGGTAAGTATGGTGCCCGATATGGACCCGGTGAATGAACAAGCCCCGGGGAGTGTCACGTTCACCGATCCGGTGCCCTGTCCCTGCAAAGTCGTGTAGGCAGTATCGTTATGCCATTGCCATTGCGAGCCGGTGCCCAGTGAACCACTGGTGGTGGATAAGCCGATGATTGAGCCCGCACAGGCCGATGTGGGGCTGGCGGATAGACCTCCGGAAGTGGGGGCTACCGTAACGGTACGAACTGTAACCACAACAGGTGAAGGTGCTGCTACGTATTGGGTACAAGGTTCTGTAGGCCCCTCAGCACGCAGATAATAACTGGTGTTGATGGTGGGACTTATTGAAAGCGACGCATTTGAAGAAGTAAGCTGGGGACCTATCGGACTTGTATATCCTGGATCAGTGTACCACTGCCAGACTGCGCCGGTACCCAGTTGTCCCGAGTTTTGTGTTATATTTTGTGGCGTACCACCAGCACAGAAAGTAAGAGAGCTGGGAGACACATTGACCGGTGCCACACTCGGCTGATTCACCGTAACCGTCACCGAAGCGGTGGCCGCCACATTGGCTGCACAGGGAGCCGTACCACCCTCTGCCCGAAGGTAATAGGTGGTTGTCAGAGTCGGCGAAACTACAAGCGAGGCATCCGCTGAGGTTGATGTACCCACCAGCGTGGTGAATGAAGCATCGCTATACCATTTCCAGGATGCACCCGTTCCTTTTGTACCACCTGTTTGGGTAAGCGTGGCGCTTCCACCATTACAGATAGTGGCCAAGGTTGTCTGTAACGAGCTGGGTGCAACACTCGGCTCGTTCACCGTTACCGTAACTGAATAAGTTGCATTCCCTACCGTACCGGTACAAGGCGATGAACCGCCCTCGGCTCGTAGATAATACGTAGTGGTAGATATAGGCGAAACTAAAATAGTAGCATCATTGGCAGTTGAAGTGCCTACAAGCGTAGTGAAAGAAGCATCGCTGTACCACTTCCAGGATGCACCGGTTCCCTTGGTACCGCCAGTTTGGGTAAGGGTAGTGCTGCTGCCGTTACAAATGGTGGAAACTGATGCTTGCAAAGAAACAGGCGCCACACTTGGCTGGTTCACCGTAACCGTCACCGAATAAGTAGAATTTCCTACCGTACCGCTGCAAGGCGCAGTTCCTCCCTCTGCCCGAAGGTAATATGTGGTTGTCAGTGTCGGCGAAACTACAAGCGAGGCATCCGCTTCCGTTGATGTACCCACCAGCGTGGTGAATGAAGCATCGCTATACCATTTCCAGTCAGCCCCGGTTCCCCGGCTACCACCCGTTTGTGTTAGGGTAGTGCTGCCGCCTGCGCAGATTGTGGGATTGGCAGCCTGCACCGAAGTGGGTGCCACCGACTCCGTATTCACACTCACATCGACCGTGTTGCTTTTCTCGCAACCGCTAAGATCCACTTTTACGACATATTGTGTAATAGCAGCACTTGGCTTTGCATATACCGTAGGGGCATTACCCCCCGTGTAAGGTATGGTGGCAGCCGCATTGGTGAACAGGCCACTGCCTGCGCCGTTTGGCGTCCACACATAACCGATATTCACAGGCCGCTTGTAATATACAATAATGGACCAGCTGTTCAGGGTACCCACGTCCGTAGTGACCAGATCAGCCACATAGAGCGTCCAGTTCTGCGCTGAACCCGTACCGGCAGGGAAAAATCCGGTACTGAAACTCGGGAAACCTACCGGTGGTGTTATATATGAAGCAGATGGACTTCCCAAATCGGCCTTATACAAACCGCTGAAAGGTGCTGTGGCACCGAATGTTCTTGTAACCGCCGGGTTTGAAGAAATCTGAGCGTCGTTGATGTTGTCGCCAGAGCCACCCTTACGGTTGATCAGGTTCACCACACCGTTTGGCGAACCCAGATTCACCACCAGGTCACCTACCCAGGTATGCGTAACGTTGAGGGTTACCCGAACGCTGTCGATGGCGGCTCCGTTTTCCAGTGTAAGAGGAATCGTGTGGGAAGATTGCGCATTGTCGTTGATAGCCACGCTGAGCGGACCCGAAGCAACCGAACGGCTGGTGTTTTCCGTTGTGGTGCCGCCGGCAGCCGTGAGTGTGGCGGCACTTCCCGTATTGCAAATGGAAACTGAAGACTGATTCACTGTAACTAACGTGGGCGCCGGTTTCACCGTAAGCCGAACCGGTTCAGGCGGATTGGTGAGACAGGCGGCTTCGTAGGTGAACTGCATGTTGGGCCTGCGCGTCACCGACGAATTGCCCGTCGTCTGGTCGATGAACCACTGCGGTGTCTGCCCGTCGGCACGACGGAAGGTGGTACTGTTGAACGAGGTGCTGGAAGCACGCATGACCGCACCGGCGGAAGAACTCCAGGTTCCGTTGCTCCAGGAGGTTTGCACAATGATGTTGCTGATTCCGTCCCAGAGGAACGGTGCAGAGAAGGCATGCGTGAACCAACCACTGGTTCCGGGGGGTATGGCTTCATTGACCGGTCCATATACCCTCGAACTTCCGCCAAGGTTTTCAAAATTGGTGGTCAAGGCGTCCAACGAGGTAGTACCTATGTCGATGGTGAAACCGGTAAGTTGAGCCGGATAAGCCGAGCCCAGCGATACGATGTCGAAGGCTACAGACCGGATATTGCCGGCCGTGACACCGGCCGCCCGTAATTCAGAAGCACGAATCAGCATCTGGTGCTTGTTGCCACCCCACCAGTTTGTATAAGGCGAAGGAAATGCGGTAGCATCCGCACCGGTTGGTGTATTCTGCAGGGTACCGATGCCTATGCCCGGGTCGGTCAGTACGGTGATGCCGCTGTTCAATTCGGCACGGGGATAAATGGTGGTGGTTTGCGCAATACTGGGGGCATAGGAGTTTCCGCTTGCCAGCAGGGCACCCGTAGTGGAATCGAACCAGCGCAGGGTGGAACCCGCACTGGGTGTGGCGGAGAGGGTGAAGGTACCGGGACCGCAACGCTCACGGTTGGAAGGATTCACAGTCAATCCGTTTACAGCCGGGTCAAACACATTTATGGCGAGCGGAACAGAATTCAACGTGGTGGAGTTACAGGTCACCGCCACATAGTAAT
>CAZZLI010000050.1:0-19242 GCA_964655055.1 uncultured Ferruginibacter sp. | reverse complement strand
CTTCGGCTGTCAGTGAATGGTCAATCTATAATAACACCTTAGTTCGATATGACGATTACGGCAATATTCTTTACGGAGCTGCTGGTACTGCTTTTGGTATCTCCGAGAAAGATTTATTCTGGGGGGCTAATTGGAATCAAATATTAAAAAGTGGATTAGATGAGAGTAAGGACACCTATTCTATTAAGAGAGGCATAAACATCTATAATAATTCTATTGTGCGAAAAAAGAATTCAAAAACAATGCGTTATGTTTAAAAAAGGAAGGGATCAATACTTCTTAATTCCATACATACTTTTCTTGTTTTTACATTTTATATTCTTTTTACCTTACGTTCTTATACGATTATCTTGGTACTTGGATATAGATTTATTTTCATCCATACATAGCAAGGCGTTTGAGAAGGCTTTGTTCTCTTATATGTGTTGTTTTCTGCGGAATGACCTTGATTTATATTTAACTTTTGTATCCTTGTGGTTCCTTTATGTAATTTCAGACACTATTATTAAATACCGAAAAAATAAATTAGCTTAAAATAGTCCTCCCCATAACAGCACCTTCAAGAAATTGGCGGCTCAGTGGTTATACCGATTGGATATCTGTAATGGACCAATATCATTGGCCCAAACAGCTATCAAATCGGCATTATACGAAAAATTTTTTGGGCTAAAAGTAATTTCACTTTCGTATTAAATCAAGCTTTGTGCTTCGTATCAAGTTCGCTGGTGGAAGACAGTTTTCGTCTCCGAAATCGCCAACTTCTTGTAGCCGCAAAATGTTTTTTACCACAAAGGAAACAAGAATTTTACACAAGGGACACAAGGAGGGTCTTTGAAAAGAACGCACCTGATCTACCTAACTTCAGGAAGCCTGCATGATATTTTTAAAAATCCAGGCAATCGGAGTAATTGGCAATCGGATCTGCAGCATATTTCAATTTCAATTATGCGGAATAAAAAATCCCGGCCGAAAATCAGCCGGGATTTTTTATTCAGAAGACGCAGCGTTACTGCTTGATGATTTTCTTTGTGGCGATGCAAGCGCCTTTATTGAAGGCCTTGATCATATACACGCCGCGGGGCAACCCATTCAGGTTCAGCTGACCCACCGGCTGGTTGATGATCTTGCTTTGCAGCGGTCTGCCGTTCACATCATAGAGGCGCAACTCCGAGATGCCGTCCACACCTTTCAGGCTCACATTCAGCATTTGCTGAACGGGATTGGGGTAGGCTTCCAGCGAGGGGTTGTTGCTCTCGAGCGTGATGGACTCATCGCCTGCACGGCTAGCCGTACCCAGTTGCACCCGTACCGTATAGCAGGACGTGGCATTGAAGGTGGATGTGTTGGTCGGATAAACCCTTGCGAAGTAGGTACCTGCGGCAGCTGTGTAGTTGATGGTTTCGTTGGTGGTACCGGTATTCGCGGAAGTGACCAGGATGGTTCCGGCACTGTTCACAAGGCGGAGGTTGTAATTCGCCGGGAGTGTTGTCAGTGAAAGTGTGATGGTTCCTGGATTGGTGATGACGAAACGGTAATGGTCCACATCGCTGCCTACATCAATACGGCCGGTCACATCGGTGTTGAAAGGAATGGTGGCCGCTCCGGAAGTGGCGTTGTTCGTGCTGTTGTCGAGGCTGCTCTGGCAGGAAGTCACCGTGGTAGCCGTGGCGCGAATAGTATAGCAGGTGGCGCTGAAGGCTCCGTTGAATCCGAATACCCGGATGAAGTAGGTGCCAGCCGCCTGATTGTTCAGCGTGATGGTTTCAGTGGAAGAGGTGGTGGCTGCCGAACCAATCTGCGTACCCGCGCTGTTGAATATGGTCATGTCGTAATCCACACCGGTGGGCCCAACCAGATTGTACACGATGTTGCTGGTTGTTGTGGTAACGATTCGATAATAATCGTTGTCGGTAGCCGAGCTGATGGCTGCGGTATTGGTCACCCCTGAAGTGATAGTGGCCGCAGTAGCCGTGGTTTCATTGGGTTCAAAGGCTGAAGCACAGGCAGAAGCTGTTGTGAACTGCGCCGCAGTGAATCCGCTGGCGCCATTGGTACCACAGTTGGTGCTTACACGGTAATCGTAAAGCGTGCTGGCAGCAAGTCCGGTGATGTTGGCCGATGTTGATGTGGTAGCCGTGGCCACGCTGATCCAGGTGGCGGAACTGCTGGCTTTATAATCTACCGCATAGCTCACGGCTCCGCTGACGGCGGTCCAATTGACAGTGGCCGAAGTGGCGGTGATGGCCGTAGCGTTCAAGCCGGTGGGTGCGGTGCAGACAAAAGGCGCCGTGGTGGTGAAGCTGGCTATTACGAAGTTGCCGCTGCCACCCGAGCAGGTTGCCCGAACACGCCAGTCGTAAGCCGTTCCTTGTGTAAGGCCGGTCAGGCTGGCCGTGGTGGTGGTCTGCGCGGTGGAGAGGCTGGTCCAGGTAGAAGCGCTGCTCAGTTTATAATCTACTGCATAGCTTGTAGCTCCGCTTACCGCATTCCAGTTGAGTGTTGCGGTATTGTTGCCGATTCCTGTGGTGGTGAGACCCGTGGGGTCGCCGCAAAGCACCGCGCCACTGATGGTGAAGTTGGCATTGCTGATATCGAAGAAGATATTGCCAACAGCTTCCACTCTTACGCGAGCCGTGGTGGTGGGTATATTGGGAATCACCACCGCTTCTGTGCCATCGTTGGGGGTATTGGCAGCCAATACGGTGGGGAAGGTATTTCCGCCGTCGGTGCTCAACAAAATCCGAACGTTGGCGCAACTAACGGGAGTAGCTGTGGTATTGGCCACATTCCAGGTGATGGTTTGCGTGGAATTGCCGGGATAGCTTACGGCGGTATTGGGTGCGGTTACATTGAAGGGTCCTGAAGTGGCGCTGACGGTAACCACCATGTCGGTGAACTGGGTTTGTGCCACTTTTACCGGTGCGGTTGATACATAAGGTGCGTTGTCACGAACGGTAAGCCGGAAGTTCAATGTTCTTGCAACCGAGCTCAATGCTTCGCAGTTGGCACCCGCATCGCCGCCGGTAAGGGGTCCGGTGATGTTGGCACCTGCGAGAATGGTTGACAGGCGCGGGAACGTTCTTGTGGGCGAGCTGCTGGCTGGGAAGGTAATCCAGTTGGGGCCTGTGGCCTTGGTGGCGCTGGCCACGCTGCTGGCACCGGTTTGTGAAGAAGATGCATTGTCGTTCTGCTCCCAGCAATACGTAAGGGGATCGCCATCGGCGTCGGTGGCCGATCCGGTGAGCGCGAAGGGGGTACTGATGGGAATAGTGAAATTACTTACCGCAGCAACTACCGGAGTTGAATTGCTACCGGCCAGACTGGTCGTTACAGGACAGGTCTTGGTCGCAAGGTTGCTCTGGATTTGTGCAATAGATGCCTGATGGTAAATATCGATGGAGTGGTTGGCCACATCCTGGCTGGTGATGCCGGCATAGCCCATGATGGTGATGCCCGATCCCACTTCCTTGTTCACGCCCGTTCCTTCGTTGCTCATGGAGAAGGTGTGGTTGGCGCCCAGTTGATGGCCCACTTCATGCACCACATAGTCGATATCGAAATTGTCGCCCTGGGGAATACCATCGGCCGGAGAAGTGATGCCGCTTCCCTTTTGTCCGTCCACACATACACAACCGATGCAACCGGCGTTTCCGCCACCACCGGTGGAGCCGAACATGTGTCCGATATCGTAGTTGGCCTCACCGATCACCGAGGTGAGTGTCGATTGAAGAGAGTTGTTCCAACTCGACAGGTTGGTGGAATAGGGGTCGGTGGAAGGATTGTAATAAATGACGCTGGTTGTGTTGTTGATCAGATTGAGGTGCAGGGCCAGATCTTTTTCATAGACGCCGTTGCAACGGGTGAGGGTATTGTTGAAGGCTGCCAATACCAGCGATACCTGGGCCGAGCTGGTAGCCCCGAAGTAGTTGGAATATTCGGCATTGCAGGATTGGGCCAGACGCATGGTCTTGAGGTCGCCGCCTGAACGTCCGGTAAATCCGGCTTCCATAACCTGTTGGTTGATTTCGTCAGCGATTCTTCTGTCTGCTGTGGAGCAGGACCAGGGCAGTTGCCCGGGCTGACGCTGCGACTTGAACACGGCATATACACTGTGGTCCTTGGAATAAGGCTCGATGAACTCGTTTTCGCGGTCGGTTCGGAACACCATGGTTTGGATACCCTGAGGCGAAAGGCTGAGTTTGAGTGTGGAGTAGCGGTCGGAAAGGCCTCTGCCTGAGAAGGCGCGGATTTCGGGAAAGCGGGCCTGCAGGGCGGGTTCGAAGTTGGAGGCTTCGTACACTTCAAACTGTTCGATACGGCCGTCGGCTGCGGGCAGCGTGATTACGGTTGACCTCGATGCGGGCCGTTCGCCGGTGACGGACATGAGTTGCTGCCGCAGCGGCTCGATATTGACGCTGAAAAGCTGGTAGGTTTTCGGGAAGGAAAGCCGTGCCACTCCCTTGTCGGTAGGTACGGAAGCGGGACCTGTGTAGGCATTCCAGTAAGCGTCCTGTGCCGTTGCGCAGGCTGCGAAAAGCAGGGCCAGCAATGCGAGTTGAATTTTTTTCATGCAGTTGAGTTTTTGAGTCACTAAAGGTAGATTTTTCTTTTGTTTAACACCGAAAAAATATACAGGCATGCAAGGCCGGAACGGGCATAAACAAAGCGGTATGGAAACTGCGATCAGCTAACCCTTTGGTAAAAAATTCATTAACAGCGGATTAGGGTAAACTTTCACCGGAATGGCTGGTCAGGGTGTTGAAAAAAACAGGTGATTACGGGACCCTTTTAGCTTCCCTTCTGAACCATGATGGGGTATGATTGAATACGTACGATAAAAAATTGAGGTAACCGCCCGTCTTTCTTTGATAGAATTGTCTGAATCAGGAAGCTCAGGTTTAAGGATATACTGTTATCATCTTGAATTTTATCTATGGCTGAATTTGCCCTTGCCGGAACTATTTTGCCCGATTGGCTTTACCTTGCGAATTCAACATTGATTTAACATGACGAAAAAAGTTCCGCTGCTCGCCATCGCCCTGCTTACCCTGCTCACCGCAAATGCCCAGAAGAAAACCATGCGGGAGAACATGCGCAAGCGCGCGGCCGACCATGTGATGCTGCAACTGAGTTCCGATACCTGGCTCAACATGCCCGATTCCATCAAACGATATAAAACGGGGTTATCCCGGGGCTTCAACGCCGCCTTTATGATCAACAGGCCCTTCAAAAAAGATCCGCGCTTCTCACTCGGCTTCGGCCTCGGCGTAAGTAACAGCAATGTCTTCTTCCAGAAACTCGACATCCAGCTTAATTCGCTGCAAACCGTGCTGCCCTTTAACCGGCTCGACAGCAGCGCCCATTTCAAAAAATACAAAATGTCCACCACTTTCGTGGAAGTGCCCCTCGAATTGCGCTTCAGCCAGCGGCCCCACGATGAAAAGAAAAGTTTCAAAGTGGCCCTGGGCCTCAAAATCGGCACCCTGCTCGGCGCCCATACCAAGGGCAAGACCCTGCTCGACAAATCGGGCAAAACCATCAACAGCTATACCGAAAAAATCTACAAGCGCACTTTCTTAAATCCCACCCGGGTGGCCGCCACCTTGCGCATCGGCTACGGCAACTTTTCGGTGTTCGGCGCCTACCAACTCACCAATCTGTTCAAGGACGGAGCCGCAGCACCCATGCAGCCGCTGCAGACAGGCATTTGTATCAGCGGGCTCTGATTCCGGCATTCCTCACAAAAAGATAACACCCGGTCGGGCGGAATCGTTTTATTTTAGCCTTTCGTCCGGAGCATAAAAATTTCGTTTTTGTAATTCAGGTTCCGGGCCATCCTCGCCATGAGCGACGCTATCCAACACGAGTGCGGACTGGCTTTCATCCGCTTGCGCAAACCCTTCAGCCATTACCTGCAGCGGTATGGTACCGTGCTGTACGGGCTCAACAAGCTGTACCTGCTGATGGAAAAACAGCACAACCGCGGGCAGGACGGTGCCGGCATCGCCACCGTAAAACTCGATGTGGAACCCGGTTACCCCTTCCTGCACCGCCTCCGCAGCAACGCCCCCCAACCCATTGCCGATATCTTTTCGCAAATCGCCCGCGAAATCGAAGCGGCGGAAACCGCACAACCCGGCATCGGCAAACACCCCGGCCTTATGAAAGGCCATGTGGCCCATCTTGGCGAGCTTCTGCTTGGTCACCTGCGTTACGGAACAAGGGGAAAGAATAATCTCGATTTCTGCCATCCCTTCATCAAAAAAGAAATCATTCCCGCACGCAATCTGGCCCTTGCCGGAAACTTCAATCTGGTGAACACCGATGAACTCTTCCGTATGGCGGGCATTGATCCGACCGAGCGATCGGGCGACAGCGACCTTTCGGCCATGATGGAACTCATCCATCACCGGCTGGTGCTTGACGATGGCAAACATCCACAACAGCCCGACATTCTGCAAGTCCTGCAACAAACCGTTCCCGCCTTCGACGGGGGCTTTGTTTTCTGCGGACTCACCGGAAACGGCAATGCCTTTGTGGTGCGCGATGCCCATGGCATCCGTCCCGCGTATTATTATGTGAATGATGAGGTGATTGTGGCTGCCAGCGAACGGGCCGCCATACGCACCGCCTTCAATGTGGGCGAAAATGAAGTGCAGGAACTGACGCCGGGTTGCGCCCTGCTTTGCGAGGCTTCCGGCGCCTACCACATCGGTGAAGTGATGCCCGCGCGCGAACGCCGTGCCTGCAGCTTTGAACGGATCTATTTCAGCCGCGGCAGCGACGAAAAGATCTACCGCGAACGCATCGCCCTGGGCCAACTGCTGAGCAAGCCCGTGCTTGAAGCCATCGGGTACGATCTTCGCAACACCATCTTCTCTTTCATTCCCAACACCGCCGAAATCGCATTCTACGGGCTGATCAAGGGCGCCGAAGACTATCTCAACTCCATCAAGGTGGACCGTATTGCCGCACTGGGCAATCCGCCTGACCGGGAGAAACTCACGGAAATCATAAGCCGAAGAGTACGCATTGAAAAAATAGCCATCAAGGATGTGAAGCTGCGCACCTTCATCACCGAAGATAACAGCCGCAACGAAATGGTGCAGCATGTGTACGATATCACCTACGGCACCGTTCGACCCGATGAGGATACCCTGGTGGTGATAGACGATTCCATCGTGCGCGGTACCACGCTACGCGAAAGCATCATCCGCATGCTATCACGCCTCAGGCCGAAAAAAATCATCATCGTATCATCAGCACCCCAGATCCGCTATCCCGATTGTTATGGTATAGACATGAGCAAGCTGGGCGACTTTATCGCCTTCCGCGCGGCCCTGCGCCTGCATGAAAAAAACGGAACCACCGATCTGCTTGATTCATTGATGGAACGCTGCCGCGAACTTCAACGAAAAAAACAGCTGCATACGGAAAACCTGGTGCGGGAAGTTTACAAACCCTTTACCACCGAAATGCTCTCACAGAAAATCGCTGCGCTCATCACGCCGCCCGGACTAAGCATTCCTGTTGAAGTCATCTTCCAGCCTATCGAAACCCTGCACCGGGCCTGCCCGACCAATACCGGCGACTGGTACTTTACAGGCAATTATCCAACTCCGGGAGGCAACCGGGTATGCAATACCGCGTTTATGAATTTCATGGAAGGGAAAAACATACGAGGTTACTGAATGGTGGTACGTGATGAATGTTACGTGGCAACTGTTTCGCTCCCTTGCTGTTCCGGCGGGGTTTTCGCCCTAATTCGCTGACAACCTAAAAGAACGCGTTGCGAAACCCCGACGTTGAATACGCTTTGAGCTATCGATGATTGGGAATGATGACATACGAGATGATATCGGCATTGTGTTTTTCTTTCAACAAGTGAAACCGCCTATAGACCAGATCGTAACTGCCCGTTATTTCAAACAGCGAAAGCCAATCGTTACAGGTGAATATGATAAAATACGTGGGAAAGATTTCGCTGTGCTGAAGCTTTATTGCCATTGCATAAAGCTAATGAAGTCGGTGTTTGGGATTATAAGACCGTTGGCTCTTTTACACGCCGGGGTTTCGCCATAAACGGTTTTTAAATTAAAGCGTATGATGGCGAAAACCCCGCCGGGACGGGTATTCTATTTAATAAAATCTTGGCAATCGGTATAAGTTGCGCGCACTAACCCGAAACAGCTGCGGAGGAATATTGCAAAAGCGCTTGCTCATAACCCGCTGACAGACAAGCGCCTGTATCTATTGCATTTCCGGTTGCGGTTCAGCCACAATAAGGGCGCCACAAAGGCGTTTTCAAAGTGCAAGGCGTTGTGATATCCGCCCTGCCCTACCCTATGAAGTCTGCGTCGTTTCTTGCCGCATTGTTGCTGCTTGCCCAATTTCTCACTGCCCAGATTATCCGTCCGCAGCTCAAAGCCGGTTTTGGTATAGAAGGTGATCTTGAAGCCTCCCGCTTCGGTACCGGAAATACGGATGATGACTGGTTCTCCCGTTCGGCCACCGGCACAGGACTTCACGTGATCGACACCAACGGTTCCGCAGAACTGCGCTCCCGATATATTTCCCAACCGTCCACCCTCAACCACAGTTTCGCCAAAACCATGAGTCGCGACGTTTTCTCACTGCTCAATGGCAACCGCTGGATGGACGCAGTTTTTGTACGCGACTTCCACGGCGACGATTCCACCGTTTTCGCTTCCGGCGGAAACAAGAACGGCCAAAGTCCGGCCGTCTGGAGTACACCGATTTCCCAATCGGTCCCCGACAAGACGGAGATTCTCGATGTGTTCATGCACGTGCGCAGAGGGGGGCCCACAAGTACCGATTCGCTATGGATGTTCGGAGGGGTATCGATAGAAAACACGAACGGCAACCGCTATTTCGATTTTGAAATGTACCAGTCGCCCATAGCCTACGACCGAAACAATATGCGCTTTACCGGCTATGGCCCCGACGCCGGTCATACTTCCTGGAAATTTGATGGCACAGGCCGTGTCGTACAGGCAGGCGATATCATCCTTACCGCAGAATACAGCAGCTCTTCCCTCACCCTGATCGAGGCGCGGATCTGGATCAAGAAGGAGGACCTGAGTATCGTACCTGCCAATTTCATCTGGGCGGGCGATTTTGACGGAGCCGGTTCCGCGGCCTCATTCGGCTATGCCAGCATCCTGCCCGCAACTTCCGGCGCCTTTTATTCGGGGCTGCAGAATGAAGACCCTGCCTGGGGCGGACCCTTCGGCATCGTGCGGAGCAACAACAGCGTGGTGGCCGATTACACACCCGGACAATTCATGGAGTTTTCCGTGAACCTCACAAAGCTGGGACTGGACCCGGTAAGCCTGCTCGGTGGCAGCAGCTGCGACAGGCCATTCAAAAGAGTGATGGTTAAAAGCCGGGCTTCCACTTCGTTCACCTCCGAGCTGAAGGATTTTGTAGCTCCTTTCGATTACCTTAATCCCCCTCCGGTAAACATATTCACCGATGTACCTATTTTTTGTGGAGTCATCAGCGTGAGCAATATCCGGATCACCAATCCGCTAAGCACATCCACCTACACCTGGCACACCCCCGACGGACGCTTTGCCGACAGTTCCAACCCCACATCGGTATACGTCGACCGGCCGGGAACCTACATCGTACATCAGCAGTTGCAGGCGGGTTGCCCCTACTTCGCCTCCGATACCGTTGTCATCGAATTCGACAGCACCTGCGGTGTAGTCGCCGCCGAAAATCTGGACTTCAGAGGCGTCCCGCTAAATAACCGTGTGCAGCTTTTTTGGAACAGGATTCCGGAATTTTCATCAGCCCGATTTCTGGCGGAAAGAAGCAAGGATGGGATTCGTTTTACCGCTTGCGATGGAAAACCGACCACAACGGCCGGCAATGAATACAGCCTTGATGACCTGTTACCCGAAAGCCACGAGCGCTTCATGTATTACCGCCTGAAAATTATTGCGCCCAACAACACCTTCCGGTATTCGGCGGTCATCCGCGTAGCCCGGGGCAACGGCGACCTGCCCGAGCCAGCCATCTATCCAAATCCGGCCACCCACCAATTGCAAATCGACCTGCAACTTGCCGCAAGCGGAGCGTTTACGCTCGAACTCGACGATTGCTGCGGAAGCAGGGTGCTCTCCCGGAAATTCAACGGCACAAAAGGACGTAATCGGCAACAGCTAGAGGGCCTGGGCAAACTGCCCAACGGCCTCTATACGCTCAAAATAGCAGCCGACGGGCGCCTGCATACCCGGCGGATAGTCGTACAGCATTGACGCGTTCGACACTTCGGTCATGGTAAGGGGTAATACCCATTATCCGCAGCCCGCTTTTCCTACTTAATTTTACTGCAAGCCCTTACTGGCTCCCAACCATGAAAAAGAAAGGAATCTATTGCCTCGAGGGATTGTGGAACCACCATAACGTGCAGGACAAATCGACCGTGCTGCCCATCCTCGACCTGATGAACAACCGGGGGTATTGCGATTATGTTTACCACGACTGCGCCACCAGGGAAGAGCTGGAATTCTTTCTTGCCAAATGTAAACAACGATCTGTAGGTCAGAAGTTCCCCATCCTCTACCTCGCTTTCCACGGCGAACAGGGCTGCATCTTCCTCACCAACAAACAAAAATATACGCTGGAAGACCTGGGAAAATTCCTTTACCAAAGCTGCCTGGGCAAAGTGGTCTACTTCGGATCCTGCTCCACCTTCGATATCGATATGCGCATCATCAAGCGCTTTCTGGAAAACACAGGCGCCATTGCCGCCATCGGCTACCGGACCGATGTGGACTGGATCCAGTCGGCCGCCTGCGACCTCTTCGTATTTGAGGCCCTGCAGGGCGACAAGCTCGACAGCCGTGGGATCGAAAAGATCCATCAGTCCATCATCACCAATTACGGCAACCTGCACAAACTGCTCGACCTGCGGGTGGTGATCAACGACCGGCTGCATATTCCGCGCAGACGCAGTAGCAGAACCTGACCCATGGGCCTATGTTTTTCTGTTAATGAAAACAGAAAAATTCCGGTTCCAAAAAAATTCAGGGTGAAAAATTTGGAATTGGACCGCAAGGCTCCCTACATTTGTTGCAACATCGAGATTCACGAGAGTGAAACCAACCGAGTTGCGAGACCGCGGTGGTAAAATGATGGGGGCCTTACGCCAAAATAACGCGCAGTCTTTCCCTCTTTTTTCCCGGTGCATTTTCAACCTAAAACTTTTTCTATGAAAAAAGGATCATGGGTCGTATGCATCAACGACAGCAACTGGAGTCCCAATGCCCGCACAAGCCTGTCGTCCCTCCCCGTTAAAAACCGGCTCTACCGGGTGCGAAAGCTTTTTCCGGAAGACGGTGGAGTCCCCGGAATCGCCGTAGACGGCATTTTCGGCAAATTCATCTACTACAAGTACCCTGATGGCGTCGAACGGTTTGTCGAATGCCGCTTCTTCGGATGGCGGTTCCGTGAAGTAGCGCTTCCCTCTGCCGCGGGTTTCGACGACAGGGAAGTGGCGGAAACGTCCGAAAAAAAAGAAGCCGGCAAAAAGAAACGGAAACTGAAAGTACTGCAGAAAGAAGCCTGTTGAAAAGAAAGGAATTTCAACCATTATCAAACCTATAAATCCTAAATCATGAATCAGCTGGTAAAATTGGCCCTTCAAAACAAGAATTTCAGAGAACGGTTACAAGAACCGGGAGCAGCCCATCCGAACGAAGACAGGATATTCGTCACCTTCCTCAATAAAAAAGAGGCAAAAGAGCAGGAGGAGGAACTGTTTCCCGACGAAGGCATGGAAAAGCAGTTTCTGGAATGGCTGGGCAACCAGCGCTGGCCGGAGTTGGATGACGAGGGTGGAAGCGAGGAGTAAGCCCGAAAAATTCGGGACGAGAGAATAAGCAATACATAAGAGCCCGTATCGATAAAGTTCGTTTTTGTTAACATCTAAACACTATCACCATGAAAAAGAAACCCGCCCCGTTTGAGATCGAGCGCCCCTTCGGAGATCATGTACAGTGCATCCGGATCGGGAAACGGTTTTTCCATGCAGAGAAAGAAACCGTTCATGAACGCAAGGAGCTGCTTTGTAAAAAAAGATTCAGGCAGAGGGAGCGGGATTACCATGGTGGCGACGTTATACATTTCGACTATAGCGGACATTTCAAACTTCGGGACAAACCCTTGCTCGTATCGGCCCGGCTGCATACAGGCAAAGCGCCCTATGGTTCACGCATGCATGTCAAGGCTAGTTACGATGGGAACTCCATAGGCGACTACGGAATGCTCCGATCCACCATCGGAGCCGGAAGCAACGGCAACTGGCCGGGAATCAAAAACAATGAATGGGAATTGCTGATTTCATTAGACGCCTCGGCCGATGCCAATGGGTACATGCACTTTTCCGTCGAATACTTTGAAAACCTTTTTCCTGAAAAAACAGCCGTAAAAGAAGCAAAGACCAAACCGGTGAGGATCAAGGCAGACAAAATTCCGGCCGGGTTGTACGAAAGCAAACTGGAACCGGAAGCGTTGCAGCCGCACCGGCAATCGGTATGGGAAAAGGAAATCGAGGCAACACCGGATATGCCTGCGGTCCGGCTGAGTTGTGCCCGATATCCCGGTTTTGCCCGGTTTATGGTGGTGAGCCGATATATCTTTTTTGATAAAAAAGTGGAAGCCTTCCTGGGTAAGGCCTTGGAAGGTTGTTCCGACCTTCATATCATTGAATTTACCTGTGAAGGGGAAACACAGTATTTTTTTCCCTGGCATGATGCTGTTGTGGTGGCGCCGATGCATGATTCAAGGTTTGTGCAGCAAGACTGGTCGCTGGATGGGCAGTACCTGAGTACCTGGTAAGTGTATTTAATACGCCATGCCAAAGGACTTATCTGTATTAAAAAAAGCCATGACGCCTGCAGAGCTCAAACGCAAACTCAAGCAGCATGCCGATACGCCCGAGACTGTTGCCGTGCGGCTGCACCGCGCCATCAGCTGGCTGAAATGCGCGGAGGAACAGGCCACCAATCCCGACCTGCATTTCATAGCGCTCTGGATATCGCTCAACGCCTGTTACGCAGTGGACGGCAGGGAGGATTCCGACAACAGCGAAAGAAAACGGTTCAACGGCTTCATTGCGAAACTGGTGGAGCACGATACAAACCGCCGTTTCTTCTCCCTGCTCTGGAACCGCTTTTCGGGACCGGTGCGTATGATCATCAACAACCGGTACATCTTCAAGCCCTTCTGGGAAGCGCAGCGCGGCGAAAAACTGAACTGGGAAAAACAGTTCCGGCAGGCTGCTGATGACGCCAACCGTTTTCTTTCACAGAACAATGTGGCGGGGCTGATGGAGCTGGTGCTCGACCGCCTGTACACCCTGCGCAACCAGCTCATACACGGCGGCGCCACCTACAAAAGCAAGGTGAACAGGGCACAGGTGCGTGATGCCTCCAACATCCTCAAACTGATGATACCGCTGATTATCGAAATCATGTTGGAAAACCGGCACGAAGACTGGGGCCGGATCTACTACCCGGTGGTGGATTGAACCGGATTATGGCGACATAAATACAAAAGAATATGGCACTCAGCCCACTCGAACAGGAACTGGCCATGGAACGGAACATGGCGGCTAAAACAGGAAAGACACTGGCCCAATGGCTGGAACTGCTTAAAAAAAGCGGTCCGGAGCACCCTGCCGAACAATTGAAATGGCTGAAGGAGAAACAGGGCCTGGGGCATTTTCAGGCGGCCTTGGTGGTGAAAAGGCGGCAGGCCGGAGGGCGGAGCGAGTACGAAAACGGAGAAGCGTTGATTGACCGCTTGTTTGCCGGAGAACAGGAATCGCTGCGCGGCATCTACACAACCCTGGTTGCAGCCGTAATGAAGCTGGGCGCCGACATCCAAATAAAACCCTGCAAAACCTATATCCCCTTTTACCGCAAGCGGCAGTTCCTGGTAGTAAAACCCGTGAAGGGAATGCTGTATGTGGGACTGCCCGTCACACCCGACAGGAGCAACCCGGAGCAGATGCCTTCCAAGGGATTGGGGATGCCCGAAAAAATCGGCATGGCCATAGCGTTGAAGTCGAGGACTGCGGTTTCCGTCACACTGATGAATGAGATAAGGAAAGCCTATGAGGCGAATTGAACATTATTTGTATTGGCAACAAGGAATGCGCACTACATCTTCTGTCCCGGCGGGGTTTTCGCCCAACTACGCTTACAACCTAAAAGAACCCGTTGCGAAACCCCGACGTTGAATACGCTTTGAGATATCGATGATTGGGCATGGTGACATAAGCAATGATGTTGGCATTGTGTTTTTCTTTCAACAAGTGAAACCAGTTATAGACCAGATCGTAACTGCCGGTTATTTCAAACAGCGATAGCCAGTCGCTACAGGTGAATGCGATGAAATTCGTGGAAAAGATATCGCTGTGTTGAGGTTTAATTGCCATTGTATAAAGCTAATGAAGTCGGGGTTTATAAGACCGTTGGCTCTTTTATTCGTCGGGGTTTCGCCTTAAGTGGTTTTTAAACCCAGGTGTATGATGGCGAAAACCCCGCCGGGACGGGAATGAATATTAAAATAAAAAACATAACTTAGCCGATGAGCTAAAAAAACAGTTGATTGGAAAAATTTATGTAAAAAAGTGAGGGATCTGTTTGTCACGATCAAATGGGGTCTGTTTGAACGGAAATTACATTCAATAAATTGGTTTTCACGGTTAATGCTGTTGTGAGGCTAGCTGTTGGTTGTAATTAATTTGGTCAACTCAGAATTGTATCGGCACGATTCATCTTTAAAATAATACACATGAAAAACCTTACAAAAGGCATTCTTTTACTGCTCTCCTGCAGTTGGGTCAAGATGGCTTCGGCACAGTTGGCTACCATAAGTACAACAGCCGGCAGTAATGTCACTGTAGCAAGTGCCATTTCCGGAGGTGCCATCGTAAAGGATTCCGCTGGTATCAAAGTAACCAAAAGAGGGGTTTGCTGGTCAACAACCAACCTCGATCCTGTGCCCTTGCAACAGGAAAATAATTTTACCACCGATGGTTCCGGTGCAGGATCCTTTATCAGTCTCATTAAGGTGCTGCAGCCGGCAACCACCTATTACATATGGGCCTATGCGGTAAATAGCTCAGGGACCTCCTACGGTCCAAGGATGAAGTTCCGTACCGATTCGGCGGTTATCATCGGTACCCAGATGTGGTCCAAAAGAAATTTGAATGTCGACCGCTACCGGAACGGGGATCCGATTCCGCAGGTTAGTGACGCCACCCAATGGAGAAATCTTTCGGCCGGTGCATGGTGTCATTACAACAACCTGTCAACGAACGGTACGACCTATGGTAAACTTTACAACTGGTATTCAGTAAACGATCCCCGTGGACTTTGCCCGACAGGCTGGCATGTGTCAACGGACCTCGAACTTACCAAACTGACCGATTTCCTGGGTGGTGAGGCCTTGGCGGGTGGTAAGCTGAAAAGCACGTCTACCCTCTGGTTGACGCCGAATACCGGGGCCACAAACAGTTCCGGGTTTTCCGGACTCCCGGGAGGCGTCCGAGAAGGCAGTGGTACCTTCAGCAACGATCGCTGTTTCGGAGACTGGTGGAGTTCCACGGCCGCTACGGCACTTAACGCCTGGGGCCGCTCTTTGTCTTCTACCTCCGCAACAACAGGCAGATTCAACGGCGGGAAGACTTCGGGATATTCTGTCCGTTGTGTAAAAGATTGATTTTCGGCCCTCATGTTCAGTGTCTTTACCGAACAATTCCCGGCCTTTGCTGTCCCGGCGGGGCTTTCGCCATCATACGCTTAAAACCTAAAAGAACGCGTTGCGGAACCGGCGCCGGAAAGCGGGAGAAAACGGATCACGAACTACAACTTCTACTCAATACATGCGCTTATCAGGAATAACGCCCCGCACACCACCCCTAGGTTCAGGCACATCGCCCGCATAGCGCGGAATGAGGTGAATGTGAACATGCGGAACAGTTTGCCCGGCCGCTTCCCCTACATTGATGCCCACATTGAACGCATCGGGGCTATACTGCTCCTCCAGATATGCTTTTACCTTATTGAGCAGGCGCAAACAATCGGCTTGCTCCTCCTCGGTGAGATCGAAAAAGTAAGGAGTATGCCTTTTCGGAATGATGAGGGTATGTCCTTCGCTAACAGGGAAACCGTCAAGGATGGCGAAGCTCATTGCGGTTTCAAAAATCATTTTGCGGTCGGAGGAACAAAAGGGGCAGGGAGCGTTTAGATTCATACATTGAGAAATTGAAATCCGTTGTTTGCAGCTATAGTAATAAGGGGTTGTATCGTATTTCGGAATTTTTCCTTGGCAGCCGGACCCTCCGCTTCATCCAGTGAAGGGAACAGGGTGAGGTAATCCTCAAGAAGCTTGTTGGAAGGGTCTTGCTTTCGGACAATACGGATAGCTTCCAGTTGAAGATTGAAGAAAGGATCGAAATGCTTTTCCATATCGGGAAGCCGGTCACTTTTCTTGCTGTTGAATGCCTTATCGGCCGGTATGAGATTCCAAATCAGGTTGTGGGGAATGAAATTATAGGGAACAAAATGTTCAACCGAAAACTCGACTCCTTCAAGTACGTTGTTGGTATAAATGCACTTGGTGGACTGGCGTGCGTTCATGACCAGCTCCCAAAATCGTCTTTGCTTCAGCAGACTGCTGCGTATAGGCGGCTTGAATATTTTTCCGGCAATATCCGGAACATTCGGATTGTTTTTCTGTAAAAAGAGGGCAAGGTTCCAATGGCAGAAATCCTTGAGTAACCGCGCATTGATGAGCAAATAATTGGCCCAGAGCAGTCCGATGCTAATGTATTTTTCATCAAGGGCATACAGACTGTAAGAAAGATTGGACTGGGATCCGGCGTAAATAGACCGCCTGTCGGCCCCGGGGAACCAAGGACTTAGGAACCAGTGGGGCACCTGGTTGTTGAATTGACGGAGAATAGATACCGTTTCGGGGTTTGTAGAATGAACAAGCGTTTGGATGATCTGCCGCTTATCGGCATCGATGGTGATGTTTTCACCTTTTTGGATTATAGAAATGGCTTGCTGAAGTTTGTCCTGCTTACCAAATGAAACCCGGAAATAATTCACGATATACCAGGCATTACTGATCATTCGTGCGAATAATTCCGTTTTGGGGATTGTGGTTGTTTCCGATTCTACCCGGGCTTCCAGGGCATCCACAATTGAAAGCAACCAGTAGAATTTATAGGTAGAAGCTTTGTGATTAAAACAAGCGGCCAGCTTTTCAATCGGCAATTGTTTATCGCGGGGCAGTTGTTGCATATCTCAAAATACTGTTGCTTCAGCAGTCAATTTAAATTAAATAAAGAAGCCGGACGAAAATCCATCTGCAGCGAATGCCCCGCCAAATTACTTAATGCCGGAATCAATTCCAGTACAACTTGCCTTCACTTCGAAAAGAACAAACTCATTTACAATTCCACCTATTGACCCGAACTGTCACACAATATTCCTAACCTAATGTTAATAGCGTTGTTCGGTATTGTTTTCGGCTTTTGCGTTTCCTACATTTAATTCATGAAAAAAAATGAAGTGAAAATACGGGCCATGAAGATGTCGTACATCGCGCAGGCCCAGTCCATAGCAAGAAAGATGCTCGTACTGGGGCAGGGACCCAAACCGGCGCAGGAACTGGCCGGGGCCTTCCGGCAGATCGACGGGATTCCGGTGTTCCACTGCGGGTTCAACGTGCCCGATTTCGAAATCGATACGGCGGTAAGAAACAAACGCCGGCAATGGGGAAAGTTTCACCACCCGTATATGATGATCGGTATGCCCGACGTGGGGGGCGACAACAAGGTCTATGTCGACAGTTCCGTTCCGGGCAAATACCTGCTGTGGATCTATTCGAAGCTCGATGAATGGGGAAACGGACCCGGCTACCGGGCCGAGGGGCTCATAGCCTGGACGCCCCGGATGAAGGGCGATTCGGTAAAAAGCGCTGGTTACCGCTTGTTCTGGGCAGCCGCCATGGCCATGGACGGGCTGGGCACGGAAGGATTTTACAGCCATGAAGCCGATGAGGAAGGGAACTGGGTGGACAGCTGGGACTGCTCGGAAAGCTGCTTTCAGGTGCTGGCCGCCGTGAGAAACACCCGCTACGATTCGGAAAAAGATTTGGAAAAAACCCTGCGGAACGCCCCGGAAATGCTGCAGCCGCATATTCGGGCCATGGCCCTTGAATAAACCGGAAAGTCAATCTTAAAAAACAAAAAGCATGGAAAAAGCGCTACCTCAACCTTCACCTAAAACCTGCAGCCATGAAAAATTTCCTCCTGCTCCTGCTGGTAGCCGGCAACACCTTTGTCGCCCATGCCCAGAAAGTATTCAGCAAATCAAACCTGACGCGCTATGTGAACAAGGAAGTGTCGAGCGATACCGCCGTTGACGTGACCGTGGTGTTCCGCGAAGGCGTTGAACAGGACATGAATTCGGTGAAACTCATCTACCTGCCCCACGAAACGGTAAGCGTGGAATCGGAACTGCGCAGGGCCGGCACCTTCAAAGACGCACCGGTGTTCTGGTTTTTCTGCCGCAACGAAAAAGACGAAGTGCTGAAAGCCAGTATGCTCCGCTACAGAGATGGCGTTCTGCTCGTTGTCGACGAGAATGAGGATGAAGCCTATACCTGCTTTTTCAAAAACATGAACCCTGAAGATTGGGAGGATAAATAACCTGCTTTGTTTTCTCTTTTTTAGATCAACAAAATACAGTGAATGAAGAAAATAATTTTCGCAGCTCTTTTACAGCTGCATGGGCTATTCGGTTTTTCCCAATCGGTTGCCGGAGAAACGGAGTCAACCGGAAAACCGGACAGCACGACAACTGTCGAAACGAAATTCGTTTCTCCCGACGACAACTACGATTCCCCTGACAGCTTTTCCCTGTACACGATTCCCACATACGATTCCCTGGGGAATGTCCATCAATACCGGCATCGGTTTGACCATGTGCCTACAGCGCAAGACACGGCCGCCTTTCTGGCCTGGGCTGATCGTGAGGAGGAAAAACGGCTAGCCGAGGAGGAAGAGGAAAGCCGCCTGCATCCGCCACCGCCGCGGGTAAAAGAAAAGAAAGCGGTGCAGTACGCAAAGATGAGGCCCAGGGAGGGAGAGCACCTGTTTTCATTGCATTATATCAGCAAGCCCAATTT
>CAZZLI010000049.1:0-20245 GCA_964655055.1 uncultured Ferruginibacter sp. | reverse complement strand
CGGAACGATAATTTATTAAATTGCCTTTTCTGCCGATATTGCCTCTCATGCCCTTTCGGAACCGGGGGTATTCCCAGGGCAAAAAGGGATCCCTTTTGGGTGCGGCAGTAGAATCCCGAATCTAATTCTGGTATTATGATGCAGGTCTTGAAATTTGGCGGAAGCTCGGTGGCCAATGCAGGAAACATCCGAAAAGTGATGGATATTGTGGGCAACCGTGCCGGTAAAGGAAGTACCATAGTGGTCGTATCCGCACTCGGAGGTATTACCGACCTGCTGTTGGGGTGCTGCCGTCTTGCAGCATCGGGCAACGAAGCCTATCGTGATCAATTGCAGGAAGCTGAAAAAAGGCATCTGCACACTGCAGCTGAGCTGATACCGATCGACCGGCAAAGCGGGATACTCACCCAGGTCAAAGTGTATTTCAACGAAATCGGCGATATCTGCAAGGGCATTTTCCTGCTGGGTGAATTGTCGGAGCGCACGAAAGACCGGGTTGTCAGTTATGGTGAACTGCTTTCTTCGTACCTGATTGCTTCCGCAATGGATTTACAACATCCGGGTACCGTCTGGGCCGATTCGCGAAGCCTGATTGTTACTGACTCCCGTTACGGCAATGCCGCTGTGGATTTTGAGGCCACGAACGAAAAGCTTGCCGGGTATTTCAGCGGCAGGAAAGAAAAGCTGTTCATCATGCCCGGCTTTATCGCTTCCGACAGCCGGGGTATCACCACCACACTGGGCCGCGGAGGTTCCGACTACACTGCTGCAATCGTAGCCGCTGCGCTCGATGTGCAATCGCTCGAAATCTGGACCGATGTTTCGGGTATGATGACCGCCGATCCGCGGGTGGTTACGAATGTGCGCATCATCCCGGAAATCTCGTATCAGGAAGCTATGGAGCTTTCGCATTTCGGAGCCAAAGTCATTTACCCGCCTACCATACAGCCGGTTCGTGCCAAAGGCATTCCTACCTGGATCAAGAACACCTTTGCCCCCGATGATCCCGGTACGGTGATCCGGGCCGTGAACCGCAGCGCCGACAGCAGCATCAGCGGTATTTCCAGTATCAATGCTATTGCCCTCTTGAATCTTGAAGGCAGTGGCATGGTGGGCATCCCCGGTTTTTCGAAGCGTTTGTTTGAGGCGATTGCCGCGAAAAAAATAAATGTCATTCTGATCACACAGAGTTCCAGCGAGCATTCCATTTCAGTTGCGATAGATAACCAGCATGCCGAAGAAGCATGTGCCGCCATTGATGAGATGTTCTCCTACGAAATCGCCACCGGCAAGGTGAACCCTATTCGAGCGGAGCGCGATCTGGCCATCATTGCCGTGGTGGGTGAAAACATGCGCAGCCATACCGGGGTTAGCGGAAAAATGTTTGCCGCGCTGGGGCATAACGGTATCAATGTGCGCGCCATCGCCCAGGGTTCTTCGGAAATGAATATTTCTGCTGTGATCGCTTCGGCCGATGTGAAGAAAGCCATCAACGTACTGCATGAGGCGTTTTTTGAAACGGCCTACCGCGAAATCAATCTCTATGTCGCTGGCATGGGTAATGTCGGAGCCCGGCTCTTGCAGCAACTGCAGAGCCAGCAGCAATACCTGCGCGAGCAACTTCGGGTACAGGTCAATCTGGTGGGTATCATCAACAGCCGCTTCATGCTGTTCGACGACCGTGGCCTTGATCCCGGAAAAGCCACAGCAACACTTATTACAGGCGAGTCGGCCAATCTGGGTCGTTTTGTGGATGCCATCCTGGAACGGAACCTGCGCAATTCAGTCTTTGCCGATATCACCGCGAGTGAGTTGGTGCCTGCGTTTTACCCGCAGCTGCTGCAAAAATGTGTGGCTATAGTCGCCTGCAACAAGATCGCCTGCTCATCGGAATACGCATTTTATGATCAGCTTAAGCAACTGGCTTCAGAATACGGCACCGATTTCTTTTTTGAAACCAATGTGGGCGCAAGCCTTCCGGTGATTTCGACACTCAACAATCTCCTGCGTAGCGGTGACAGGGTTCATCGCATTGAAGCGGTGCTGAGCGGTACACTCAACTTTGTGTTCAATCATTATGACGGAAGCCGTTCCTTCGCCTCCGTGGTACGCGAAGCGCAGGTGGGCGGTTATACCGAACCCGATCCGCGCCTCGACCTCAGCGGAAAAGATGTGGCCCGTAAGATCATGATTTTGGTTCGGGAGGCCGGTTACCGCATCGAAATGGATGAGGTGGAAAACAGATCCTTCCTCCCTGCGCCTTGCATGCAGGGTTCGGTGGATGATTTTTACCGTTCCATGGAAAAACACGAAGCGCATTTCCGGAATCTTTATCAGGCTGCGGCTGCTGATGGTAAGAAGCTGAAGTTTGTTGCCCGGTACGAAAACGGCAAGGCCGCCGTGGGTTTGCAGCATATCGCCCCCGAACACGATTTTTATCACCTCTACGGAAAAGACAATATCGTATTGTTCCATACCGACCGCTATGCGGAGTATCCGCTAGTCATCAAAGGTGCCGGCGCCGGTGCCGATGTTACGGCTTCGGGTATCTTCGCCGATATCCTGCGAACCGTACGCTAGAAAAAAAGATCACTCATGCACAACTCGCGCCAAGAATCCCGGATCCGTCTGCGTGCTCCCGGTACGGTTGCCAATCTTGTGTGTGGCTACGATGTGCTGGGTCTTTGCCTGCAAGCGCCTTACGATATCATGGAGATGCGCCTGCTCGACGAAAGGACGGTGGTGGTTCGAAGTGCCGATGGTTTTCCCCTTCCTGAAGACCCTGCACGGAATACGGCCGGTGCACCCCTGGTAGCCTTGTTGCGCGAATGGGCCGACGCTCCCGGCTTTGAAGTAATCATCCATAAAAAAATAAAACCCGGCAGCGGCATCGGATCCAGTGCAGCCAGTGCCGCCGGTGCGGTTGTAGGTGCAAACCGCTTGCTGGGCAATCGTTTTAGTCAAACAGAACTTGTACGGTTGGCCATGTATGGCGAGGAAGTGGCCAGCGGCGTACAGCATGCCGACAATATTGCTCCCTGTATTTACGGTGGCGTCACATTGATCCGAAGCACACAACCGCTTGACATTGTAACTATTCCCGCTCCGGCCCTGCACATTACCGTGATCCATCCGCAGATTGAAGTGCGTACTGCCGATGCCCGTCGTATCCTGCGCCGCGAGGTTAATTTGAAGGATGCCGTATCGCAATGGGGCAATGTGGGTGCCCTGGTTGCGGGATTCATGAAAAATGATCCGGGACTGATTTCCCGCTCGCTTACCGATGTGATTGTTGAACCGGTTCGGAGCATTCTCATTCCCCGTTTCGAAGCGCTCAAGCGTCAATGCCTTGCAGCGGGGGCATTGGGCGGCGGTATCAGCGGATCGGGCCCCTCGGTATTCATGATGAGTGCCGATGAAGAAACCGCCTTGCGGGTAGAGACCGCCATGCAATCGGTTTATGCAGAAACGGGACTGGCATTTCATACTTACGTAACCACCATCAGCAATACCGGCGTTACTGTTGACGAATAAATAACGATGCGCTACTATAGTCTGAACAATCGTTCCCATCTGCTGGGATTCCGTGAGGCCACACTTGGCGGACAGGCACCCGATAAGGGGCTGTATTATCCTGAACGAATTCCTGAACTGCCTTCGGGGTTTGTTGCCCGGCTTGCAGAACTTTCGGATGCTGAGATCGCGTATACCGTCATTCATCCCTTCGTGGGTGATGCCATCCCCGAAGCCGCGCTGCAAAGCATCGTGGAGGAAACTGTAAACTTCCCCATACCGCTGGTTCGGATCAACGAAAGCAGTTACGCACTGGAGTTGTTCCACGGACCAACACTGGCTTTCAAGGATATCGGTGCACGGTTCATGAGCCGTTGTCTGGGTCATTTTGTCAATAACAGGCAAAAGAAGATTACGGTGCTGGTGGCCACATCCGGAGACACGGGTGGTGCGGTGGCCGACGGATTTTATGGTGTTGACGGCGTGGACGTGGTGATCCTCTATCCCTCCGGAAAGGTGAGCAGTGTGCAGGAGAAACAGTTAACAACCCTGGGGCGGAATATCCGTGCCCTTGAAGTGGAAGGCAGTTTCGACGATTGCCAGCGGATGGTGAAAAGCGCTTTTCTGGACAAGGATCTGGCCGGGCGGCTCACACTTACTTCAGCCAACTCCATCAATGTGGCCCGCTGGCTGCCGCAACAGGTCTATTATTTTTTCGCCCTGAAGCAGTGGCCTTATGAGCAACCGCCCGTCATTTCGGTACCCAGCGGCAACTTCGGGAATATCTGTGCGGGATTGCTCGCACATCTGACCGGATTGCCTGTACGTTATTTCATTGCGGCCTGCAATGCCAATGCGGTAGTGCCCGCCTTTATGGAAAGCGGGACCTATGCTCCCCGGAAAGCGGTGCCCACCATTTCAAATGCCATGGATGTGGGAGATCCCAGCAACTTCGTCCGTATCCTTGAACTGTTCCATCAGAATTTCCCTGAACTGAAAAAAAGGCTGGGCAGCATCAGCGTCAGTGACGATCAAACCAAAGCAACCCTGTTGGATGTCCATAGGAACTATGGGTATCTGCTCGATCCGCATGGTGCAGTAGGTTATTTTGCGCTGGAACACTATCTAGGCAGATATCCGCTCGAGAAAGGCATTGTGCTGGAGACGGCCCACCCGGTGAAGTTTTATGATGTGGTGGAACCGCTCACCGGAACACCGGTGGAAATTCCCGGTCAGATTTCGGGTATGCTTTCCCGTGAAAAAATTTCGGTCAGGATTCCTGCGGATTTTCAGGCATTGAAAGATTGTTTGTTGGGCTGATACAGATTCCGGATTTTGGAAGGATTTTTCCGTTTCCGGGAATTCGGAGAACGAATTGTCGGCAGTATCTTCTGCGGCAAAAAAAATCCTCCTGAAAATCAGTGCCTTACGCTTTTCCCGGCTTCCCGTTCACTATATTTTTCGTGGCATTTCTTTTGATGTTGTACTGATGCGGCAAGGTTAATACCTGCTTCTAAATCCTCCCATCCTCTCAAAACCGGTTTATAAATCCGATGGTCCTTTGATATTGTTACACATATCAAAAGTACCCTCATGAACACGAACACCCCCCAAAGTGCTTCATACGGACAAACTGCCGTAGGCACCCAACAAGTTTCTGCTTTGCCCTTGGCAGCGACAATCGAACACGCTTCACTCCGGATTTTCCCGCTTTTGTTTTTACTGCTCTGTCTGATTGTATTCATTGCTTTTTCGGGAAGGCTCCACGCTCAATCCCCGTCGAACCTTCCTCCGATCGACAAACTCAACAGCCGCCTCTTCGATCTGGGTGGCCAGGGGGGCGATGTACTCGACGCCAATGTGGTGGTATTCAACAATGCCTACTCGAATGCGGTCAATGGCGATGATGCCCTCAAAATGTCCAACTCCAGCGAAAACTTCGCCATCAAGCGCGATGGTCGACTGCTGGTGGTGGAAGGCAGGCAGGCCATCGTTGAATTCGATACCGTTTATTTCGAACTCTGGAACCTGCAGTTGCAGCAATATACATTTGAGTTTGATGCACGCTTCGCAAATATGCCTGGATTGACGGCAACTTTGCTGGACCGCTATCTCAATACCTCACGTTCACTGAAGATTAACGATACCACCCGTATCAATTTCACCTGCGACGCCAATGCGGGCTCAAGGGCCCGTGACCGCTTCCGGGTTATTTTCCGCAAGCCCCTTAATTCCTTGCCGGTGCGTTTTGTTTCCCTGAGTGCCAACCGCATCAATAGTAAGACCGTAGTCGACTGGCAGGTCGATGGTGAATACGGGGTTCGTTATTATGAAGTCGAGAAAAGCCTGAATGGACGCGAATTCAACATCGAAGGAAGGGTTGCCGCACAAGCCGGTCCGGCAACTGCGGTTCGTCGCTATGTCTGGGAGCAAAACAACAGTCAGGATGTAACCGCCTATTACCGGGTCAGGAATGTCGATATCAGCGGTGCAACTTCATACAGCCCGATCGTCAAACTCGAAGGCATGAAAAAAGACCGGGAAGCCGTTGTTTTTCCGAATCCGGTTACCGGCAAAGCGATGAACATCAGGTTGAATCGTTTTGAGCGGGGTGCGTACACCGTTGAGGTCATCAGCAGCTATGGTACAGTCATGTGCAAAACCACAGTCAATCATTTTGGCGGGAATACGGGATATGGTATCCAACTTCCTCAATCACTTCCGGCCGGTGTTTACAGTATCCGGTTGACCGGTAATAATGAAATAACGATTCTTCCCGGGATACAGGTACTGAACTGATAAAGCCCCGGGGATTAGTTTCCAGGCCTCCATACGCATGAACCCGTTGCGACAAGTTGCAGAGTTTTTCTATGCTATATTTGTCCCAATTTCGGCTCATGCGTATTTTTTATTTTCTGTCTTTTTTCTTCATCGCTCCGGCGCTGTTCGCCCAGCAGGTGCATGTAGGCATCTTTGCCGGGGTGTGCAATTATCAGGGCGATCTGCAAAGCAAGAAGATCACCTTCAGCCAGTCGCAACCTGCCTATGGGGCGCTAGTGCTGGTTGAATTGTCGGACCGCTTTCATCTTCGGGCTTCTTTCATGTCGGCCGCTGTTTCTGCAACCGATGCCCTGGGGCCCAATGCCGACCGTAATCTCAGTTTTGCTTCAAAGGTGAATGAGGGACATGTCGGCCTCGAGTACGATCTTTTCAATCTTTATGAGAAGAGCATGACGCCCTATGTGTTCACAGGAATCAACATCTTCGGATTCAATCCATATGCTACGGACAAAAACGGGCGGAAGGTTTTTTTGCAACCCCTGGGTACCGAGGGCCAAGGGTTTTTTTCCGGTCGTGAAAAATACGCACTCACACAGATTGGCGTGCCGCTCGGTGGCGGATTCAAATTGCGCCTTTCCGACAATGTGCGGCTTAGGGCTGAAATGGGACTGCGGATCTTGTTTACCGATTATCTCGATGATGTGAGTACGACGTATGTCGATAAAAACAACCTGCTGGCCAACAACGGAGCCAAAGCGGTGGAAATGGCCTTCAGGGGCGCAGAGGTCAAGCCCTCCCTCGTATATCCCGGTGAAGGTGGTAAGCGGGGGAATCCCAAAATCAACGATTATTATTATACCGGTACTCTGGGCATCAGCATTCGGTTGCAACAACGTTCCGACAGGGGACATCTGGGCAAAGGCCAGTATGGTTGCCCGCGAAATGTGAGTTACTGATTTTCTTCTTCTTCAGCATACAGCGTTGTTTTCCGCTTGCAAAATCGATGTTACCTACTGTAGTGGTTGTCGGGGAGAAGCGCGAATATTCACCCTGGTTGGGCGGTCAATTAGGTACCTGCCGATAATCGAATGCCACTTATCTTTGGCGAAATTTTGCATTGTATATGCTGAAAATCGGCATTTTCGGGGTGGGGCATCTGGGAAGATACCATATCAACAACTGGCTGGAAATTGAGGGTGTTTCCCTGGTGGGCTTCTATGATCCTAACGATGAAAACGCCAAAGAAGTTGAATCCCGGTATGGATTGAAGCGCTACGACGAAGTTGATGCCCTGCTTCAGGACTGCGACGCGGCCGACATTGTAGCCACCACCACTTCGCATTATGAACTTTGCCGGGCCGCCATCACCCGGGGCAGGCATGTGTTTGTGGAAAAGCCGCTGGCCAATACACTTGAAGAAGCCCGGGAAATTGTCAAACTCTCCAAGGAAGCCAATATCCGCTTTCAGGTGGGTCATGTGGAACGGTTCAATCCCGCGTTTCTCGCCTTGCGCAATATCAGCCTGCAGCCCATGTTCATTGAAGTGCACCGCTTGTCGCAGTTCAACCCGCGGGGCACCGATGTCAGTGTGATCCTCGACCTGATGATCCACGACATCGATATCCTGCTCAGCCTGGTCGGGAGTAATGTCAAGTCCATTTCGGCCAATGGAGTTGCGGTCATGAGCGATACACCCGATATTGCAAATGTTCGTATGGAATTCGACAACGGGTGCGTTGCCAATCTGACCAGTAGCCGGATTTCCATGAAGAAGATGCGCAAAATGCGCCTGTTCCAGAAAGACGCCTACATCGGTATCGATTTTCTTGAAAAGAAGACGGAGGTGATCAAACTCAACGCTCCCGGCGACGAGGGGGCGTTCACCTTCGATATTGAAACCGGCAACGGGAAGAAAACAATCGCTATTACCAGCCCGGCCGTGGAGCTGGTTAACGCCATGAAGCTGGAACTCGAGGCGTTCCGGGATGCGATCCGCAACAACACCGATACGCCGGTGAATGCGGTCGATGGATTCAGGGCCATGGATATCGCCCATCAGATTCTTAAAAAAATTGAAAAGGAGTACGCGGAATAATTTGTTGTTCCCCTCCGATAACCGTTTTTAGTTGAGGCAACCGCGAATACATAGCAGCTGGTGCATTCTTGCCGATCTGTGCTGCTCGATAGCCACCTGGATCTGCTTCTATTTCTTGCGCGCCTATATCTATGATTATGCCTTCACCGTACCACCGGGTTTTTATCTTGGCATGGTGTTCTATGCGCTGGGATGGCTTTCGCTTCATCTGCTCAGCGGTGCCTACGAGTCGGTCTATCAGAAGGCCTCCATCACCGAATTCTTCCGCACCCTTCTGGTAAGCCTGATTGGTTGTCTGGGTCTGCTTTTCTTTTTCATTCTCAAGAATCCGCAGGAGAACAATTCCTACTACTACCAGGAATTCTTCGCCTTGTTGTTGCCGGTATTTCTTACCACCCTGCTGCTGCGCCTGTTTTTCTTACGGCTTGCCGCAAGGCAGGTGGAACGGGGCGATGTGTCGTTCAATATCCTGCTCGTCGGTTCGGGCCGAAACGCCATGGATTTTTATGAGCAATTTTCAAAAGCCGGTGAGAAAAACGGTTACCGGATCCGGAGCTTTCTCAATACCAATGGTCACATGCAGCAACCTTTGCCTGAAGAAGTCCGCCGCTATTCCGGAATCGGCAACCTGCAGCAGATCCTGCTTGATGACGAGATTGAAGAAGTGGTGATAACGGTGGATAAGGATAACCGGGCTTTGCTGAGCAGTATCCTGCAGCAACTGAGCGACAAGGATGTGAACATCAAGATCACCCCCGACGCAGTGGATATCATTTCCGGTGCCGTGCAAACCAACAATGTGCTGGGTGTCCCGCTCATTGATGTGCACAGCGGCGTTTTTCCGGTCTGGCAGAAAAATACCAAACGCCTGATGGATATCACCATTTCTGTGCTGGCGGGTATCCTGCTTTCGCCCTTGCTTATTTATGCGGCTATCCGCACAGCCCTTTCTTCACCGGGAGGTATCATTTACCGGCAGGAGCGGATCGGGTACAAGGGCATTCCCTTTACCATTTATAAGTTCCGAAGCATGGTTGCCGATGCCGAAGCAAACGGGCCCATGCTGAGCTCCGAAGATGACGGACGCATCACCCGCTGGGGCAAAATCATGCGTACCTGGCGGATTGATGAACTGCCGCAGTTGTGGAATATCCTGATCGGTGAGATGAGCCTGGTCGGACCAAGACCAGAACGGAAATTCTATGTCGACCAGATTGTGGCCCGCCACCCCGAATTCCGTTACCTCTACAAGGTGAAACCCGGCCTGAGCAGTTGGGGTATGGTGAAGTTCGGTTATGCAGGATCGGTGGACGATATGATCAAGCGTATGCCCTATGATTTGATGTATGTCGAAAATGTTTCCATCCTGCTCGACCTGCGCATCATGTTCCATACCCTACTGACGATTTTGAAAGGGAAGGGAATGTGAGTTTTATTCGGTTCAGCACCACGCCTTCAGCAGTGTTATAAACCGATCCCGGTCAATACATTCGGCACCCAGGCTGCACAAGTGCTCAGTCTCAACCTGGCAATCAATCAGTTTCACGCCCTGGTTTTTCAGCAGATGCACATAATTGATGAAGGCGAATTTGCTTGCATTCGAAATCTTACTGAACATGCTCTCCCCGAAAAAAACAGTTCCGATACGCAAGCCATACAACCCGCCAACCAGTGTTCCGTTCTGCCAGGTTTCGGCACTGTGGGCCACACCCATTTTATGCAGGGTGGTATAAGCTTCAAGAATCTCATCGGTAATCCAGGTGCCGTCCTGATCTTTTCGGGGGATGCTGCGGCATTGGTTGATTACCGCATCAAATGCCCGGTTGACGGAGAATACCATCGAATTTTTCCGGAGCAGTGCCTTCATACTTTTGCTCACCACCAGATTTTCGGGGAATAAAACACAACGAGGGTCGGGGCTCCACCACATTATGGGCGAATCGTCGGAATACCAGGGGAATATTCCGTTCCGGTATGCGTGGATGATGCGTTCCGGATTCAGGTCGCCGCCAATGGCGAGCAGCCCGTTATCCGAAGCGGTATGCAACGGAGGAAAAAAGAAGGACGCGCTGGGCAAGGGGATGGGTTGTCAGGTGAACTGCATCGTTTCTCAGTCCGGTGCAGTTTTCAGGCCGTCACTTCTACAGAGGCGCTGATACCCCGGTCGATGATGGCCTCACAAAGCGGGCGGAGTTCATCGAAACTGCCGTGCTTTACCGCGTATTTGCCTTTGTAATGCACCAGCATGGCACACTGCTCAGCCTGTTCCTGGCCGTGCTTGCAGACCTCCATCAGTGTTTCAATGACCCAGTCGAAGGTATTCACATCATCGTTCCAGATGATCAGTGAATACAGGTCATCCAGCAGGGTTTCGGTGGAACTGTCCACCTGTTCGGAAGTGTGGTTAGAAGTATTCATAGCCGGGTTTTGTCTGACAAATATAGGATTTCCTTTTTTTGCCGCTACCCCGTCAAGGCTGAATAAGCAGGGTGATTCCCGGGCCCGCCTTCAAAATAAACTGCCTGCAGGTGCAACATCCCGAACGCAAAAATTGTCAATAGAGGGTTAACTTGAATTTGTAACCGCATCACCATGTTGCGTAAACTTCAATCCGGGAAGCAGCCGGAAAAAAAATCCGGAGACGGGGCGATTGTATTGCCGCTGGCCACCTCGCTGCGGGGTATCGACCTGCTCGTCCAGCTTTTCGATTCGGTGCGTCCTGCGCATTACCGCGATAAGGAACAGGCTACGCTCCGCTTTCAGGCCATGCTGTTCGAACTGGGCAACAATACCGGACTGAATGTCGCCGTCCGGAAATCGCTGCTCCGCCTGCTTGCCGGTACCAGCATCCTTGAGGCGCTTACCGAAAGCGGAATGCTCAGCGGACGCGGTTTTGTGCAGGAACTCACCGGAAAGCTGAAGCACAAACTGCTTCGGGAATCGCTGTCCCGCAAGAACTTTCTCTACGTGGTCAACCGCGTATTTCACCGCAAGAAGGATTTCGTCTGGGTAAGGGCCATCGACCCAGGGCTCTGGAAAACCTTCTTCGAACTGCTGGGCATACAGATCAGCCTTTCGAATCCACAGCTTACCCAACAATGCTCCCGCGGCCTTCAGCTGATCAGCCACCGGATTGCGGCGCTGGGTATTGAAAAGGAAATCACCCACCGGTTCGAGAATTTCGACGATGCGGTTTATCCCTTTCTTGAGCAAAATCGACTTATCACCCTTTTTCTGCAGGAACTTCAGTCGCAGGGAACTTCAGGCAGGCGGGACGTGCTGGTTGAAAACATCATGGAGGCCCTGCACAACTGCAACCAGAGTATCCGCTGGATCCGTGAACAGCGTGCCCATTACGGTACCAGCCTCGCCCAGACCTATCTGCTGGGCCGGCTTAGCCAGCATGTGGAACGGGCTTTCATCCTGCTGGATGTGCTGGATATGAACAGCCGCTTCGATACCGATCGATTTGTGGATTATTTCACCCGGGTGGTGCATTATGAAAACACCCGAAATTCATTGCGTGAATTTTTCAGTGAGAACACCGGATTCCTGGCCTACCAGATCGCGGAGCATAGCGGCCGCACAGGCGAAAAATTCATTACCACCACCCGAAAGGAATACCGGCGCATGTTTCTGAGTGCGGCGGGCGGAGGCATCATCATCTCCTTCATCGGCATCATCAAGAATCTTTTGGGTAATCTTTCCTTCGCCCCATTCTGGCAATCTTTCCTGTATGGGGTGAATTATGCAACGGGATTCATACTTATCCAGGAAACCGGTTCCACACTGGCTACCAAGCAACCGGCGTATACCGCGAACAATGTGGCCAGCTCACTCGATATCAAACGACTGGGCGACAAGCCCGATCTGCGTAACCTGGCCATTACCGTCGCCAAGGTAAGCCGCACGCAAATCGCCTCCTTTGCCGGAAACCTGCTCCTGGTATTTCCGCTCACGTATCTGCTCGCCTGGTTCTATACCGAAATGACCGGGGTAAGCCTGGCAGGCGGAGAAAAAGCGATGCAACTGATCCGTGATCAGCAGATCTTCGACAGCCTTGCTTTGCTCTATGCCTGCATCACCGGTTTTTTTCTTTTTGCCAGCGGGCTCGTTGCAGGCTTTGTTGAAAATTATGTGGTATACGGAAAAATCGGGGAGCGACTCCGACATGCTTCAGGCCCTGTAGGCCGGCTCAGCGAAAAGCGCCGCAACAAACTGGTGCATTATGTGGAAAACAGTTCGGGGGCACTGGCCGGCAATATCGCCCTGGGCTTCTTTCTGGGCATGGCCGGTTTCTTCGGAAAAATATTCGGTATTCCCTTCGACATCCGCCACATAACCATATCCGCCGCCAACGCGACCATAGGTTTTTTCGGCATCGGACATAACCTCCCGGTCAAAGAGATTGCCTATACCTTGCTCAGCGTCGGCTGTATCGGCTTCCTCAATTTCGCGGTAAGTTTCGGATTATCGTTTTATATGGCCGTGAAGAGTCGTGGTATCCTGCTCAAAGATTATCCTGAGTTTTTCGGTTTGCTCTGGCGTTATCTGAAACGCTATCCCGGCGATTTTTTCCGCGCTCCTTCTTTCCGGACTGCCTCACACCTCAAGTGATTGGGAGCATCCGGCACTGCAGGCAATTCCCGTGGATTTGACTAACTTTCCTTTTTAAACCATTCCCGATTTTCTTCCGGTGAACTATCCTTTTTTCCAAAATTGCCGTTTTGGCAAACCCATTGGAGCAACCCCTCCGATTGTAGTTTGTTTCTTGCTGCTGACAGGAACAATGTTCCATTCCTGCAAGGGTAAAACAACCTTGTTCCGTGAAGTGCCCGCTGCCGAAAGCGGCATCAAATTCAATAACAGCATACGGGAAACCGAATCGCTCAATATCATCAACTACCAGTATCTCTATAACGGTGCAGGAGTCGGCATCGGCGATTTCAACCGCGATGGCCTTCCTGATATTTTTTTCAGCGGCAACCAGGTGAAGAACAGCCTCTACCTCAACCGGGGGAAGATGAAATTCGAAGAAGTTTCCGAAGCTTCCCGAGTCGGCGGCTCCGGCCGGTGGGGCAGGGGAGTCAGCGTGGTGGATATCAACAGCGACGGATGGCCCGATGTCTATGTCTGCCACTCCTTCTATCGTCCGCTTGAAGCCCGGCGCAACCAGCTTTTTGTCAACCAGCCCGCTGCAGCCAAAAACGGCGTGCCGGTATTCCGGGAAATGGCTGCCGAGTATGGGCTTGATGATACCAGCCATACCCAGATGGCCTCTTTTTTCGATGCCGATAACGACGGCGATCTGGATGTCTATCTGCTTGTCAACGAACTGTCGGAACAGTTTCCCGGCGAATACCGCCCCATCCGAAATGATGGCAGCATGTACAATACCGACAAACTGCTCCGCAACGATTTCGACAGTTCCCTGGGGCATGCGGTGTACACCGATATCTCCAAAAAAGCCGGCATCACCTGGGAGGGGTACGGACTGGGTGTGCAGATTGCCGACATCAACAGCGATGGCTGGAAAGATATCTATATAAGCAACGATTACCTCAGCACCAACCTGCTTTATCTCAATAACCGTGACGGTACATTTTCAAACCGCTACGACAATTATTTCAAGCACAGCAGCCTCAATGCCATGGGTAACGATATTGCCGATGTGAACAACGACGGACTTCTTGACGTGGCCGAAATGGATATGGCTCCGGAAGACAACCGCCGCCTCAAGATGATGATGAACCCCACCGACTATCAGACCTGGTTGGCCTATGATTATTTCGGGTACAATCCACAGGTGGTGCGCAATACGCTGCAGATCAACCAGGGACGGCGGATCCTGCGGAATGATTCGCTCGGGGAGCCGTTTTTTTCTGAAGTCGGCAACTATGCCGGTATTGCCCGCACCGACTGGAGCTGGGCCGCGCTGCTGCTGGATGCCGATAACGACGGATGGCGCGATATGATGGTGTCCAACGGATTTCCGGGCGATATCACCGATCTCGATTTCATCAATTACCGGAAGAACTCGGCACCCAAAACATCCAAAACGGAAATCCTGCGCCAGGTGCCGCAGGTGAAAATCAACAACTACATCTTCCGCAATACCGGCGATTGCCGATTTGAAGACAAGACCATCGACTGGGGCTGGGATGCACCCACGTTTTCCTCCGGTATGGCCTATGCCGATTTCGACGGAGACGGCGATATGGATGTTGTGGTCAACAATACCAATATGCCCGCCACCTTGCTTGAAAATACCCTCGATAAAAATGAAGAGCCAGGTCACAATAGTGTTCAGCTCAGGCTCAAAGGATCGAAAACCAATCCCGATGCCCTGGGCGCCGTGGTCAAAATATATTTCGGCGGCATGCAGCAGGTGCATGAACTTACCCCGTACCGCGGCTATCTGTCTTCGGTGCAAAACCTGTTGCATTTCGGAATCGGTGCTGCTGCAAGAGCCGATTCGTTGCTGATAACCTGGCCCGATCATAAACAGACAAGGCTCGGTGCCCTTGCCCCGGGTACTGTACATGAAGTGTCAGAAGACGGCAACACGATAAACGCAACCTTTGATGAGCCGGTATTGGCTGTTACCAACTGGTTCACCGATATCACCAGCAACATCGGTACGGAGTTCATGCATGAGGAAAGCGACTTTATCGATTTCAATGTTCAGAAGTTGCTTCCCCATAAGCTTTCCGGATACGGACCTGCACTGGCAGCGGGCGATCTGAACGGCGACGGGCTTGATGATCTGGTGGTGGGCGGGGGTTATCCCAATACCACCACACTCATGCTGCAGGAAGCCGGAGGCCGTTTCAGGAAAACGGTATTGGATAAACGCACCGCGTTGTCCGACAACATGGGTATCTGTCTTTTTGATGCCGATGGCGACGGCGATGCCGACCTCTATGTCGCATCTGGTGGATACGAACAGCCGGATGGGAGTCCCGCTTACCGCGACCGGTTTTATTTCAATGACGGGAAAGGAAATTTTTCACACGATTCAACAACCTTTCCGGCCCTGTTTGCGAGTAAGGGTTGTGTGAAAGCCGCCGATTTCGATAAGGACGGGCGTATTGACCTGTTCATCGGCGGTCGTGTACATCCCGGCCGTTATCCGCTGCCTGAAAGCGGTTATTTGTTTCGCAATACCCTTGTTGAAGGAAAGACAACGTTTATTCCCGTAACTGATGCTGTTGCTCCCGCACTGAAGAACTGCGGAATGATTACCGATGCATTATGGACCGATCCCGACAACGATGCCGACTGGGATCTGCTCCTTACCGGAGAATGGATGAAGCCTTTGTTGCTGCTGAATAATGGCGGTCGATTTGTTAACGGCCCCATGTTCGATGATTCACAAAGGGGCTGGTGGAACAGTATTACCGGAGCGGATTTTGACAATGACGGAGATATCGATTACGCCATGGGCAATCACGGCACCAACAGTTTTTTCAAGGCGAGCGCTGCAGAACCGGTAGGCGTTTATGCCGGCGACTTTGACCAGAACGGAAGCTTTGATGCCATTTTTTCAGCCTACATACCTGCTTTACGGCATGGTTTGCAGAAGCAGGAATTTCCCGTTGCTGACCGCGATATGCTGATCAAGGAAATGTCGGTGATGAAGTCGCGACTGCCCGATAATAATACACTTGCTTCTTCAACTATCGACAAGATACTCACTCCCGAAGAGCGGAAGGGTGCCCTGATCCTGCAGGCCCGTCAATTGCGCAGCGGATGGTTTGAAAACAAGGGACAGTTGCGTTTCGAATGGCATGCCTTCCCCGAAAAAGCCCAGTGGGCGCCGGTTTTCGGAATGGTTGCCGATGATTTCGATGGTGATGGTAATCCGGACCTTGTGCTTTCGGGAAACGAATTCGGAACCGCGCCGCTGTTGGGCGTTAGTGATGCGCTCAATGGCCTTGTTTTGAAAGGCGATGGTAAGGGAGGTTTTATTGCAATGGATATTGCCCGTTCGGGGATCTTCATTCCCGGTGACGGGAAGGCACTTGCCGCGTTGACGGTAAACGGCGTGCCGACACTGGCTGCATCGCAACACAAGGGACTGCTGAAATTTTTCAGTCGAAAAATGTTCCGACCTCGGGCTGCTACAGTTGCACCGGGAATCATGAGTGCCTTGCTGCATCTGCCCGATGGAAGGCAACGGCGTCAGGAATTTTACCGGGGTTCTTCTTTTCTTTCGCAGTCGGCACCGGTAATCTGGATGCCCGAAAACTGCACTCGTGTGGAACTGATTGATCAACGAAACCAACGGCATGCCTATCCGCTTCGTTAACAGGATTTTATTGTCGCTCCTGCTTCCGGCAGCGTTTTTGATTTCCGGCTGCCGCATTGGTTCCGCTCCCTATACGGCAGCCGATGCGGATGCCTTGCCCCATCGCTGTGTTGACAGGCTGACCCGGATCATCGTGCATGATATCGTTTCGCCTCCGGTGGCTTCAAGGATGTATGCCTATTCCACACTTGCCTTGTATGAGGCCCTTGCTGCTTCCGATACTTCAGCCCGACCGCTGATTACCTCGTTAAGGAATTTCGGAAGCCCGCCCCGTCAAAACAGGTTGTCCGCTCAACAGCATGCGCTGGCCGCTTTGGAATCGTTTTGCGCGGTTGCCCGTGCTCTTGTGTTTTCGAAAGACAGTATCGATATGTTCAGGAAAGAATATGCGCTGCTGCTGGGGAAGAGTCTGAATGATGATGCGATTGCTCAGGCAGAGGCCTATGGGAAGGCTGTGGCCGATTTGGTTTTGCAACGGGCCTCCGCCGACCGGTACAAGCCCACCCGGGGTATGCCCCGCTATACCGTGTTCCGTGAAGAAGGCAAATGGTTGCCCACTGCGCCCGATTATGTGGATGCCGTGGAGCCTTACTGGGGGCTGATTGAACCCCTGCTCTGGGATTCTGCAGGTTCCTGCACGGTTCCGCCTCCGCCTGCCTACAACATCAAGGATACCGGCAGCACCTACTACCGCGAGCTGATGGAAACCTACCGCGCGGTCAAATTCACGACACCGCTCCGCGATACGATCGCCCGTTTCTGGGACGATAATGCCCTGGTGACCGAACACAACGGCCATCTGGTTTATGCCGCCAAGAAACCCTCGCCCGTGGGTCACTGGATGGGCATAACGTCTATCGTTACCCGAAAAAAAGGACTGTCAGCAATCGCCTCAGCCCGAACTTATGCCTTGACGGCTGCAGCCATCTTCGACGGTTTTATCGTATGCTGGCATGAAAAATACCGGAGCCGTATGGTTCGACCGGTAACCGTAATCCGAGAAAAAATCGATTCGGACTGGTGGCCTTTGTTGCAAACGCCACCCTTCCCCGAGTATACCAGCGGGCACAGCGTCATTTCAGCGGCATCGGCGGAAGTACTGGAAAAAATAGTGGGCAGGAATTTCGCGTTTACCGACACCACCGAGCTTGAATACCTGGGCTGGAGCCGGAGCTTTCCTTCGGTGAAAGCGGCTGCCGACGAGGCCGGAATCAGCCGGCTCTATGGCGGTATCCATTATCCGGCCGCCATCCGTGAGGGGAGCGAGCAGGGCAGGAGGACCGGTGAACGGTTTGCGGCATTGTATGAATAGTTTTGTGGTTTGGGATCTTTATGCCATTGATATGAACCATTAGTTGCGATAAAAAATAACCTCATGACATACCGTTTTTTATTGTTTGGGGGAATCCTATTCGGCATGTTGCTGTTCAGACAGGGCCTGACTTCCTGCGTTGTAAAAAATGAGGAGGCCCGGTCAGAAATGCGCATGGAGTTGACGACAGCCGCCGCCGATAGCGCCGAAGCCAACTATCGCCAATACTGTGCTTCCTGCCATGGCGAAAAGATGGAGGCTTTTGCGGACAGGCGCTGGAAATACGGCAAGTCCGATGCCGACCTGTTTCGAAGCATCCGTAACGGTTACCCCGACGGAGGTATGCCTTCCTTTGCCGCAACATTTTCGGAATCCGAAACCCGGGCACTCGTCGGATATATACAGGGAGGTATCGCCCATACGGCGCAATTTGATTTTGAAAAGGAAAAATGTCCTGCGGTTAGTAACACCCGCCTGATGAAGCTCCGCCTCGATACGGTAGCCACGGGAATCGATGTGCCCTGGGGCATGGCTTTTCTGCCGGAAGGCGGGATGCTGGTTACCGACCGGGGTGGACAACTGTATTGCATAGACGAAAATCGGCAGCGCTTCCGCGTAAAAGGGACGCCCTCCGTATTGGCCGAAGGGCAGGGCGGGTTGCTCGATATCGTCCTGCATCCCGATTTCAAAACCAACCGGCTGGTCTATCTGGCTTATTCGAAGTCCATCAAAGAGGGTGATGAAGTCATGAGCACTACCGCAGTAGTTTCGGCAACGTTCAACGGAGACCGGCTTTCGAATGAAAAGGAGGTTTTTGTTGCCCTTCCGTATTTCACAACGCGACATCATTACGGCTCCAGGCTTTGCTTCGATAACAATGGCCATCTCTTTATTGCTGTGGGCGACCGTGGCAGGGAAAAACTGAATCCTCAGAATCTTTCAGCCTACCCGGGCAAAGTACACCGCATTTTTGCCGACGGCAGCATACCGCCCGACAATCCTTTTGCCGATAGCACCGGTAGGGTCCGCTCCATATTCACTTACGGCCATCGCAACATCCAGGGCATGACTCTCAATCCACAAACCGGGGCTTTATGGACCAATGAACACGGTCCCCGCGGTGGCGATGAAATCAACATCGAACACCCCGGGAAAAATTATGGCTGGCCCCTGATCTGTTTCGGTATAAATTATGATGGAACCCTGGTCACCCGCGATACGGCAGGGCCAGGTCTCGAGCAACCCCTGCACTATTGGCTGCCCTCCATTGCGCCTTCAGGTATGGCCTTTGTTTCGGGTAACCGCTATAAGGGTTGGGAAGGCAACCTGCTGGTGGGTTCACTCCGGTTCAGTTATCTGAACCGCTGCGTGATGCAAAACGGAAAGGTGGTTGAAGAGGAAGCCCTGCTCCGGAATATCGGCCGATTGCGTGATGTGCGCATGGGTCCCGATGGATACATCTATATCGGTGTGGAGAAAAGGGGAGTTTTCAGGCTTCTGCCTGTCAATTAGCCGATTGCAAATCATTGTGGAGGTGGCTGGTTGCACCCGCCGGTTATCTGAAGCTCCCGCTCATTGTCGATCCGGTAATCCCCTCCGTTTTTCAACTGTACGGAAGCAGCGCGCGCACTTGTTTCAAAGATGACACAGGGATTGGGCGCGATGCCGTCAATGATGACATGTGTTTTTTCATCGGGCAGTTTTCCTCCCGACCAATTGTTGGCGTTATGCCAGTTATTGTCCTCCATACCCAGCCACTGGATGGTTTTTTGGATGATCCTTACTACGGCCGTATCGCTGCAACCAGCCTCATTTGCCACAATGAGTTCGTGGGTGCCGATCGGCGCAACCGTAGAATCGCGTGTGCTCCAGCGCGATATGAGTCCTGTTGTGTTGTACAGATTGCTGATATCGATTGTCTGATCGTTGCAGATGGCAACCAGTGACTTGTCGGAACCAAGTGAAGGTTTTGAGGCGGTACTGATGATCACTGGCAAGGAAGTGGCACTGCACCCCGAATCATTGAACTGGGTAAGGGTATAATTGCCTGGAACATGAATCGTGATGCTGGCTGCGGTATCGCCGTTGCTCCAGAGATAACGGAATGCCGTACCCGAAGTCAGGGTAACGGAATCACCCGGACAGAGTGCGATTGGTCCCGGGGGAATAACCTCCGGGGTTGCCGGAATGATGCGGTTCAACGTCCAGCTTACCGAGTAGGTATGTTGACCGG
>CAZZLI010000048.1:0-20433 GCA_964655055.1 uncultured Ferruginibacter sp. | reverse complement strand
GGAAGAAGCGGCCGCAGCGCGGACATCGGTACGCAGCCCGCCGGCTGTGGAGGCTAGAAAACACTTAAGAATGGAAGGTGCTCAGCTATCAGGATTCAATTGTCTGAATCGGTGATTACGCAGATTAATCTCCCTAACTTAATGACGTTAGCGTCTGTTTTCTATTTTTTTAACATCTTGGCAATCGGTATAAGACAAAGATTGGAACACAAAAAAGCCCGGATGTACCGGGCTTATGAAGGATTTTCCTTTTATAATTTTTATCCCAACGCTACACGGCGGAATTCAGTGATCTTCAGAGCGGCATCAACACCCTTAAGGTAGTCGCCCACACTCTTACTGTTGTCTTTCACAAAGGGCTGCGCCATAAGTGTGTTTTCCTTGAAAAACTTGTTCACTTTTCCAACGGCAATCTTCTCGGCCATTTCTGCAGGCTTACCCTCGGCTTTAATCTGCTCGATGGCAATTTCCTTTTCGCGGGCGATCATTTCCGGGCTGATGGACGATTCATCGACTGCAAGCGGATTCATTGCTGCAATCTGCATGGCAACATCCCTGCCGGCATCAGCAGCAGCCTGTGAAAAGCCCACAAGCACTCCGATGCGGTTGGCTCCGTGGATATAACTGGCCACAAAGGGGGCATCAACACGTTCGAACTTTACGGCAATCTTCTCACCGATGGCGGCTAGTTTGTCGTTGACCATGTCGGCCACCGTTGCACCGTTGATCTTCACCTGATTGAGTTCATCGGCACTGTGCACATTGGCTGCCACTGCCGCGTTGATAATGCTTTCCGCAAAGGCTACGAAATCGGCATTCTTGCTCACGAAATCGGTTTCGCAACTTACACATACGATCATGCCGGCTTTGCCGTCGGCAGTGGTTTTGGCCAGCACAACCCCTTCCTTGGCTTCACGGTCACTGCGTTTGGCTGCCACTTTCTGCCCCTGCTTGCGCAGCCAGTCGATAGCAGCTTCAAAATCGCCATTGCTTTCAGTGAGGGCCTTACGGCAATCGAGCATTCCTGCTCCTGTGGTCTGGCGCAGCTTGTTGATGTCGGCTGCGGATATCGTTACGCTCATAAAATGATTTTTGGTTTGGTTAATGTCCGCCGAACCGGGATTGCGGCGGTGTTGCATTCATACATCGGTCGGTTCAGCTTCAGTTATCTGCCGCTTCCTGCGGGACGACGGCCTCCTGCTCCTGCAGAGGGTACACGACGTCTTGCCGGTGCTGCGCCGCCACCACTGCGGGTACGCTTATTTCGATCTTCGCCGCTATCGATCTTGTTTTCGAAACGGGCCGCTTTGGCTTCCGGTGATTCATCGGCATCTTCACGCGATTCGTCCTCATCCTTTTCGGCCTGGCGTTCGGCAAGACCTTCGGCGATGGCTGCAGTAATATAATTTACCACGATGGCAATGGACTTGGTGGCATCGTCATTGGAAGGGATCGCGAAATCAACCTTGTTCGGATCGCAGTTGGTATCCACCATACCAAAGGTGGTAATGTTCAGCCTTTTCGCTTCGGCAAGTGCGATATGCTCGTGACCGATATCGACCATGAATAATGCGGCGGGTACGCGGCTGATCTGGGCAATACCGCCCAATACTTTCTCCATCTTCTCTTTATCGCGGGTCAGCGTGAGGCGCTCCTTCTTGGTGAAGTTGTCGATGCTGCCGTCGCTCAGCATCTTCTCGATGCTCTGCATTTTCTTCACGCTCTTACGCACGGTATTGAAATTGGTCAGCATTCCTCCCAGCCAGCGCTCGGTGACGTAGGGCATGTTCACGCGCTTGGCGCAATCGGAAACGATTTCCTTGGCCTGCTTCTTGGTTGCGACAAACATGATTTTCTTTCCGCTCTTGGCGATGGACTTGAGGGCGGCAGCAGTTTCCTGCAAGCCTTCCACGGTGCGGTTCAGGTCGATGATATGGATGCCTTTCTTCTCGGCAAAAATATACGGAAGCATCTTGGGGTTCCATTTCTTCTTCAGGTGACCGAAGTGGACGCCTGCATCCAGTAGTTGCTGCTGTAAGGAGGTGTTGTTTTCCATTCTTTTTGTTCGGCCGGCTTCCGTGTTTAGGGTAAACCGCCTTTATTTTAAATGATGAATAAAATCGGGTGTTTGTGAATCCACATACAGTGCAAAAGCGTATTAACGCTTGCTGAACTGGTAGCTTCTTCTTGCTTTCTTGCGTCCGGGCTTTTTGCGTTCCACCGAACGGGGGTCGCGACGAAGCAGACCAGCCGCTTTCAAAGCAGGACGATATTCGGCATTCACTTCGAGCAGGGCGCGGGCGATACCAAGTTTGGCGGCCTCAGCCTGACCTTTTACGCCGCCACCCTGGGCGTTGATAACGATGTCGAACTTGTCGGCAAGCGCTACGGTTTTCAGCGGCGCTTCAATCTGGTTTTGCAGATAGACCAGTGGGAAATAGGTCTTGTAATCCTTTCCGTTGACCGTGATTTTACCTTCACCCTTGCTCAGAAAGATGCGGGTTACAGCTTCCTTGCGGCGGCCAACTGCGTTTTTTTGTTTTTCCATTATCAAAGATTATGTGTTGTTGTTGGATGGATGGGAAATTGTTTATGGGTTCATCGCCTGGGGCTTCTGTGCGGCATGGGGATGATCGGCACCCACGTAGACGAAGAGTTTCTTGTACATCTTGCGTCCCAGCCTGTTTTTGGGCAGCATGCCCTTGATAGCGCGCTCAACCAGTACTTCGGGACGGCGACGCAGCAGATCCTTGGCGGCTTCTTCCTTACGGCCACCGGGGTAACCGCTGAAGGTGTCGTAGATCTTGTCTTCCATCTTGTTGCCCGTCAGTTTGATCTTTTCGCAATTGATGACGATGACGAAATCGCCGCAATCGACGTGGGGCGTGTAGTACGCCTTGTTTTTGCCCCGCAGTACAGAAGCGATTTTGGAACACATACGGCCCAAGGTTTGATTAGTACCGTCCACAACGTACCAGTTGTGCCGCACGGTAGCCTCGGAGGCGTGCTTGGTGGTGAAATGCAGTTTGCTCATGTTTTTTGTTTTTTGCCGGTGACGATTGTCATCCGCCGGCGTGAGAAAATCCTCCGCTATCCCGGAGGCTTATTTTTTGGGAGGGCAAAGGTAGGCGGGTGCACCCTAAAAAGAGCTTTTTTTATTGAATTTTTTTATAGCACCTCTGTAAACGTTTGATTTTCAGTTAAATTTTTGTCGATGGGAATCATTGAGGGCGGAAAACCGGGGCCGATTCCGGGTATTTGCGATGTAAATGCGTTGGGAGGGAGAATTTATTATTATCCTTTCCGAGCCTGGGAATATCCCTGTTGCCGGAGCCAGTTCAGTACTTTCTCGGTATGATCGCCCTGAACAAGGATATCCTGATCCACCACCGATCCGCCGGCGCCGCAATGGGCCTTGAGTTTTTTTCCCAGGGCTTCACGGTCGGCCTGAGTGCCCGAAAAACCCATGACCAGCGTGACGATCTTTCCGGCCCGATGCTTTTTGTCGGTGATTACCCGAAGCGGCTGTTGCGCAGCAGCAAGGGTTTCGACAGCATCTTCCGGCTCGTTGTTTTTCAGGTAGTCGGGATCGGTGGAATAGACCAGCCCACCGGAAGACATGGATTTTTTTTTGCCGGACATGATTAGAAATTTAAAAATGAGGTCAGATTTAACTGTGTTGTGGCACTGGCGAATTATCAAAACTTGCATTTTTTGCAAGTTTTGATAATTCAGATTCCATCTTTCCGTTGAATTTTCTTTTTTTTTTAAGTCTGCAATACGGCCTTCAGGCTGAGGTCGAGGCTGACGGCCTGGTGGATGATAGCGCCACTGGAAACAAAATCAACGCCCGTGGCTGCATAGTCTGCAATGTTTTCCAAAGTGATGCCCCCGCTGGCCTCGGTCTGCATGCGCCCGCCAATCAGCTTTACCGCTTCTTCAACGGATGCCGGTGAAAAATTGTCGAGCATGATGATGTCGGCCTTGCCCGAGCGCAAGACCTGTTCCACATCAGCGAGATTGCGGGTTTCCACTTCAATCTTCAGATCGTAACCGTTGCGGTGCACATAATCAAAGGCCCGATCCAGCGCCCTTTCAATGCCTCCGCAATAATCGATGTGATTATCCTTGAGCATGATCATATCGTACAACCCGAAACGATGGTTGGTGCCGCCGCCGATTTTCACCGCGGCCTTTTCAAGCAAGCGGAAATTGGGTGTAGTTTTTCGTGTGTCAAGCAGACGCGTTTTGGAACCCTTCAACTTTTCGACATAGCGATAGGTGAGCGTGGCTATTCCGCTCATCCGCTGCATGCAATTGAGCGCAAGCCGTTCTGCCTGAAGAATCGCCTGCACGGAAGCCTCCACATCAAAAGCGATGTCGCCGGGTTTCATGAAAGCTCCATCACGCATGAGAGGAAGAAAAACCACATCGGGTTCGAGATGGCGGAAAACCTGTTCAGCTACCTCCACACCGGCGAGGATACCGGTATCCTTCACCTTGAGCCGGGCCTTTCCTCGCGCGGCTTTGTCGATACAGCATAAGGTGGAATGATCACCCGAGCCCAGATCTTCCTGCAGGGCCTGACCAATAAGCAGATGCAGGCGCTGCTGAAATTCAGTTGTCATCGGACAAAACTAAAATAAATAACCCACCTGTCTGGACAGATGGGTCATCCTTTACGGGTATAAAAACGGGCCTATTGTTTTTCGAAACTCATTTCCTGAACCATCAGGCTGTTGCTGACCTGTTTGAGGTAGAAGGTAGTTCGGAAATTTCCCTGCCGGGCATGCAGGATGCCGATGCAGTAAAAAGATGCATTGTTTCCTCCCTTGTGCACAAGTTCAAAGGATTTTGGCTGCTGCTCGTTGAAAAAACGCTGCAGCACCTGTACCGCCTGGCTTTTGGGATAGCTATTGCTTCCTGAAGGCAGGGTGATTTCAATATTGTTGTCAAAATGCCGCGCCATTTCCTGCGCATTGGCCGATTTGCAGGCGGCAATGATTTCATCAACTCCCGGCTGTGCGATGTACGAAGACATGAACAGGATGTAAACCAGCAGAAGGAGATACTTTTTCATAAGGATACCGTTTACATTGGATTTCCTGCCCCGGCACCCTACCCGATCTGCGGATTGAGGCGCCGTGCATCTGTTTCAACGAACAGCCGCATGCATTTATTATGAAAATCATTCCTCGCCGGGATTAAGTGCATTTCCCTGCTGCCGCAAATCGGCTAACTTTACATTTGGAACGGGTTGGTTATCAACAGGATTCAAATTGAGGTAGAAGATCGATAACACTCCATAACACACAAGGAATTGTTTTTCAACCCGTTGCATCAAAACTGACCAAGAGGCCCGGAAAAACGAAAAATTCATGAAAAAAACAATCCTCATCGTCATGGACGGCTGGGGCCTGGGAAAAGAGAAGCGCAGCGATGCCATACAACATGCCCGAACCCCTTTTGTAAGTTCTTTATACAATAGGTACCCCAATGCCACCCTGACCACCTGCGGCGAAGTTGTAGGACTGCCCGAGGGTCAAATGGGCAACAGCGAAGTGGGGCATCTCAATCTCGGTGCCGGACGAATCGTGTATCAGGAACTGCAGCGCATTCAGGTCGCAATACGAAACGGTGAATTCGCCCGGAATGCAACGCTGCTCAACGCCATCCGTTACGCAAAAGAGAACGGCAAGACCCTGCATCTTATGGGCCTGGTGAGTGATGGTGGCGTGCATGCACATATCAATCACCTGAAAGCACTCTGCGATCTCTGCAAGGCGGAGGGCCTCGACAAGGTATTGATCCATGCCTTCACCGACGGTCGCGATACCGATCCCAAAAGCGGATCGGGATTTTTGCTTGAGCTGACGGAACACTTGAACAATTCTTCGGGCAAACTCGCCAGCATCACCGGCAGGTATTATGCCATGGACCGCGACAAGCGGTGGGAACGGGTGAAAATCGCCTACGATGCCCTGGTGAACGGAATCGGGGAACAAAGCAAGGATCTGCTCCAATCCGTCAATGACTCCTACCAGGCCGCCATCACCGATGAATTCATCAAACCGATTATAAATAGCAGCATCGGCGATACCCGCATCCATGATGGTGATGCCGTAATCTGTTTCAACTTCCGTACCGACCGTTGCCGCGAAATCACCGAAGTGCTCACCCAGACCGACATGCCCGAGGCAGGCATGCATTCGCTGAAACTGCACTACACCACCATGACCCAGTACGATCACCGCTTCAGGAATGTACAGGTGGTTTTTGAAAACGACGACTTGAAAGATACGCTTGGTGAAGTGATTGCCCGTGCCGGCAAAACGCAGATCCGGATTGCCGAAACGGAAAAATATCCGCATGTCACCTTCTTTTTCAGCGGTGGAAGGGAAACCCCTTTTGAAGGGGAACGACGCATCATGATTCCTTCGCCCAAAGTGGCCACTTACGACCTGCAGCCTGAAATGAGTGCGGTGGAACTGACCGATGCCATCGTGAAGGAAATCGAGAGCAATCCGGCCGACTTCATCTGCCTGAATTATGCCAATGCCGACATGGTAGGTCATACCGGCGTGTGGAAGGCTATCATCAAAGCTGTGGAAACGGTGGACGGTTGTGTGCAAAAAGTGATAGATGCCGCACTGGAAAAAGACTATACTATCTTGCTTACCGCCGACCACGGCAATGCCGATTACGCGGTGAATGAAGACGGAAGTCCGAATACGGCACATACCCTGAACCCCGTGCCGCTCTTCATCATCGACAAAAAGTGGCGCGGAACGGTTAAAAACGGGAAACTGGGCGATATCGCACCCACCATACTCCATATCATGGGCCTGCCCATTCCTGAAGCGATGACGGGCGATGTGCTCATTGACTGAATCCCTTATAAACAAGAACCATGTTGAAAAAAATCACGCTGGCCCTGCTGGGTATTTTCATTGCCCTTCAGTTTGTAAGGCCTGCAAAAAACATCCACCCCGATCCCGCTGCCATTGAAAAAGACATCAGCAGCGTTTTTCCGGTACCCGAGCAGATCGACAGGATCCTGATAACAAGCTGTGCCGACTGCCACAGCAACAATACCCGGTATCCCTGGTATGCCCGTATCCAACCGCTGGGCTGGTGGCTGAATCATCATGTTGAAGAAGGAAAACAGGAACTCAACTTCAATGAGTTCGCTTCCTACCGGCCCAGGCGCCAATACCACAAACTGGAAGAGATTGTGGAACAGGTGACCGAAGGCGAAATGCCGCTCAAGTCCTATACCCTCATCCATAAAAATGCGTCACTCGATGCTTCTCAAAAAAAAGCCATCAGTGACTGGGCCAATGCCTTGCTCGACTCGATGCGTGTGCGATACCCGGCTGACAGTCTGCGGAAAAAGAAATAATTTGCAGGGCATCCATGCATAAGATTCAATTACAGGTATCGTCTTGGGTATTCATGCTGTTGCTGGCGGCCCCGCTGCTGTTCAGTACCATCACCCTGATCAGGGAACGACTGCATTTCCATGAGATGCAGGAAACCCTGGAGCGTGCATCCCTGCAAACCCTCCATATTCCGGAATCCGATATCGTCTGGATAAACCCGGGTAAAGAGTTGCGCATCAACGGTAAACTCTTCGATGTGAAAAACCATGTCGTGCATGGAGGATGGCTGACGGTTACCGGATTGTTCGACGAGGCGGAAGAACGCATCCGCGAAAGCCTTTCACAAGATCCGGAGGCTAAGCATCCGTTGTCGGAACCCGGGGTTCAGTTACTGGCCAACCTGCTCACACCTGCCCTTGTCGCCCCTTTCGCGACTGAACACGAAAACCATAGTGAGTGCTGCGGCAACAAGCTCTTTTCGCCTCGCCGCAATTCCGTTCTTTCTGAGAATCATTACCCGATTCCCACCCCTCCTCCCCGATTCCTCTAAAAAATTATTGTTCAGCAACCTGCCCGTTAAACAATCGGAGGGTTCTTTTCATTCGGATAAGATCCGAAAAAAGAGCTACACGATAACGATACGGACAGGAGATCACAACTCCCTGATCCAGTTCAGGCTATGCCTTTTTATCCCGCTATTCCGTCACACGGAAAGCAGGGATTGCATTTCAAAAAACAAATCATAACCATGAATTCAGATAATCATTCCCTCAAAAAAATAATAGGCGGTATACTGATCTGCTTTACGGCAATAACCGCTTCCGCACAGGAAATCAAGCAGCCGGCCCCCGACAGCATAAGGCTGGAAGAAGTCATCATCTCCTCCAGCAACTTCAATGAAAAAATCAAAAACATCGCGCAACCCGTCGACCTGATCAGTTCAAAAACCATTGCCCGCGTCAATGCCCAGAACACGGGCGACCTGCTCATGAGTACCGGAAAAATATTCGTGCAGAAAAGCCAGCAGGGCGGAAGTAGTCCCGTAATCCGTGGCTTTGAAGCCAGCCGTATCCTGCTGATTGTCGACGGTGTGCGCATGAACAACGCCATCTACCGGAGCGGTCATCTACAGAACGTAATCACAGCCGACCAGAATATGATGAGCCGGGTGGAGGTACTGTACGGTCCCTCCTCGGCCATCTACGGCAGCGATGCGCTGGGCGGTGCCATCCATTTCATTACCAAAAGACCGGTATTGTCCGGGACAGACAAAATCCTCCACACCGGAAACGCGTTCTTGCGCTACAGCAGCGCCAATCAGGAAAAGACCGTTCATGCCGATGCCGGTATCGGAGGAAAAAAATGGGCATCACTCACTTCGATGACCTTCAGCGACTTCGACGATATGCGCATGGGCAACCGGTATCCGGACCGCTATCCCGATTTCGGCAGGCGCACCAACTACATAGCACAAATCAATGGCGTGGACAGCATCCTGCGAAACCCCGACGACCGTATTCAAAAATATTCGGGCTACCGTCAGTGGGACATCATGCAGAAAATCCTGTTCAAGCCAAGGAACAAAAGCAGCCACCTGCTCAACCTGCAGCTTTCCAACTCCGGCGATGTGCCACGCTACGACCGGCTGCAGGACATCCGTAACGGCGCCCTCCGCTGGGCTGTTTGGAAATACGGACCACAAAAGCGTTTGCTGGGCGCTTATGAATTTACCGCCACTCCGGCCGGATGGCTCAATGAAGTGAAAGCCAATATCAGCCTGCAAAAAATTGAAGAAAGCCGGATCACCCGGGAATACCGGCGCTATGACCGGCTCGACAGCCGGGTGGAACGGGTAACCGTAGGCGGAGCTATGATATCCGGAAGAAAAATTTTTCCGCGTCACGAGCTCACCGCCGGATTGGACCTGCAACTGAACGATGTAAAATCAACCGCTACCCGCACCAATACACTTACCGGCTCGGTGGGCAAACTCGACACCCGTTATCCCGACGGAAGAAACAGGATGAGCAGCATCGCCCTGTTCACACAGCATATCCATAAATTCAAAGGCGGTAAGCTGGTGCTGAACGATGGCATCCGCTTGCAGTACATCAACCTGAGCAGCAATATCGTCGACAATTCATTTTTCCGTTTGCCCGATACGGCGGTCAGACAGCAAAACGCCGCAGTCACCGGAAATATCGGACTCGTATGGACTCCCGACAAGCAGACTACCATCCGTTCCAATCTGTCCAGCGGATTCCGGGCGCCAAACATCGACGACCTCTCCAAGATTTTTGAAACCAGTACGGCCGCCCGTCAGGTGGTGGTGCCCAATGCCGACATCAGACCGGAATACACCTACAACATCGATCTTGCCGTAGCCAGAAAATGGGGCAACCGGTTCACCCTCGAACTGAACGGATTCTATACCCTGTTCCGTAATGCCATTGTAAAAGCCCCCTTCCGTTTGAACGGACAGGATTCAATTGATTACAACGGCTTGTTTTGCCAGGTGTTGGCCAGCCAGAACGTGAACCGGGCCAATCTTTACGGGTTTACCGCCAGTGCCCGGCTCGACATCACCAGTGAATTGTTGCTTGAATCCACCATCAGCTTCACCAAAGGCGAATTCCTGGTGAATTCTGCTTCAGCATCCAGCATCTATGAAAAACAACCTGACGGAACCTACGCCCTGGTAAAAAGAAATGTTAGCCGAAGACCGCTCGACCATATTCCACCCGTATTCGGACGCACTTCGCTGCGGTATTCAGGCAGCCGGTTGAACAGCGAAGTTTTTCTGCAGTACAACGGCTGGAAGCGGCTCGATGATTTCAATCCCGATGGAGAAGACAACCCCCAATATGCCACACCCGACGGTATGCCGTCCTGGATGACGGTCAACTGGCATTTCGGCTATAAGGTCAACGGCTTTCTCCAGATACAGGGCGGCATTGAAAATATCTTCGACCGCAATTACCGGTATTTTTCATCCGGCTTTTCGGCAGCGGGCAGAAACCTGTTTCTGACCCTTCGGGCAAACTGGTGACCGATGAATGTGAAAAGCGGCTTCATAACTGAAGCCGCTTTTTATACGATGGTTTGGTTTTTCCGGAAAGATGATTTTTACTCTATGCCTGCCTTTCGTCGATCCTGATTACCAAGAAGCCCGGTATTCCTAAGCGGCTGAACTGTTAAAAAATCGCCTCAAGCAGCGCTTTACCCCTGTTTTTCCTCTATTTTTATGCTGTAAATCAAGCGATAATGACAGAAGCGCAGCTCCTTGCCGGCTGTGTACGGAAAAACTCGGCGGCCCAGGAAGCCCTTTACCAGCGTTTCAGCCCGCGGATGTTTGGGGTATGCTATCGGTTTGCCAAGAACCGGGAGGATGCCGAAGACATGCTGCAGGAAGGATTCATCAAAGTGTACACCCAGATTGCGCAGTTCCGCAACGAGGGCTCACTGGAAGGCTGGATCAGGCGGATTGTGGTGCATACCTGCATCAATATCCTGAAGCGCAACAAGAAGTTTGCGGAAACGATGGATATCGCCGATGTGGCCGATCAGATCATGGTGCGGGAGGACCCTGCAGGTTCCCTGTTCGAAGTGCGGCAGATCGTGGAAACCATCAGAACCTTACCCCTTGGATACCGTACCGTACTCAACCTGTATGCGATTGAAGGTTACAGCCACAAGGAAATCGGCACCATGCTGGACATCGGCGAAAGCACCAGCAGAAGCCAGTACACCCGGGCCAAAGCCATGCTGGAGGAGTTGCTGCTGAACAAACAGATCATCAGGAAAAACCTCAACACAGGCAGGCTTTACGGGTAACCAAAAGCATACCATTCACTCATCAAGCGATTGCGGAAGACAGATATGGAAAACGAAAGGGGATATTTTGAGCAGTTTTTGCGGGAGAAGACCGACCAGTTCGAGTTGGTTGCAGGCAGAAAAATATGGAGCAGCATCTACAACAATATCCATCCCTCCAGAAAATGGCCCTCGGTAAGCGTATGCCTCCTGATGCTCACCTTCCTCTTCCTCATCGGCCACCTCAATGCCCCGGAAATCGTTTCTTCGGAAATATCAACGAGTGCTGTCACTCTTGCCGATAAAAATAGTGCCTCCTCAAGAGGCGGCGGAAAGAATCCTTCCTTGAATTCCACTGCAATAGCGAATACAAAGGAGTTTTTTGAAAAGACCAATCTTGAATTAGTAAAGGAAAAGGGGTCTGCCTATACCAAAGTCAATAAGAACACCATTCAGACCTTAACCGAAAAACAATCCAGCATTGTAACCCGTGTTTCCACAAAATCAAACACTCGAGTTGAGCCAAACAGGAAGAAGATTTCCGAAGCTATCGCTGCTGAATTCAGGTCCGTGGCCGGAACAACGAAAAACAATGATGGACGGACAAGCCTTTTCGCAGCAACGGAACGTTCTTCAGAACAGCAAACAGATCTGAATCAATCAACCGGCAATAATCAAGTAGGACAGCATACCCAACAGCGCCCAATCAACTCAGCTAACCCTAATTCCACCGCTGCAGATAACCCGGTTGCCCAATCCTCCGGCCAACAAACAAGCAGGTCAGGGTCAGAACTTCAGGAAGAGACTGCGGATATAGCCCATGCCGCAGGCAATAAAGAAAATAGCCTTATTGCAACTCCGCAAAAATCTGATATAATTAATTATCAAAACACCAGCAGCCTCTCGCAGGAAGCATCGCACCGGGAAAAAGACTGGATGGAGCATGACATTCTGTACAACAGAAAAAAAATCAAGCCCTGGAAAGGCAAGCTGGAGTGGCAGGCCCATATCGCTACCGGAGTTGCCTATCGTACCCTGAGCGACAACACCCCCGAAAAAGTGCGGGCTGCCGAATCAGCCACAGGCAACAATCCCGAGCGGAACCTTTCCCTGAACAATGCAGTGCGGCAATCGCCATCATTCGGAATCGAAGCCGGTTACCTGCTGAAATATCCGCTGCTGAAACATATAAGGGTGAAGCTGGGCGCACAATTGAATTATCAGCAGTACAACATCAACGCGTTCGAAAATCATCATCCCATTGGTACCTCACTGCTTTTGAGTGATGATGAGACCGGAGATGTGATGAATGTGTACAAGACCACCAGCCTGTCCAGCCTGAACGGGGTTGAAGCCGTACGGCTCCATAACAACAGCTTCCAATTCTCCATTCCGATTGGTCTGGATGCCCGGATCGCCGGAAACGAATCGCTGCAGTGGTTTGCCGGCGCCAGCATACAGCCTTCCTTTGTGATTTCAGCACGCAATTACCTGTTATCGGCCGACAAACGCTATTACGTGAAGGACAATTCCCTGCTGAACAAGGCCGGTCTTTATGCCGCCTTTGAAACCTACCTCAGCTTCTCACGCGGAAATTATTCCTGGCAACTGGGTCCGCAATTCCGCACCAATCTGCTTTCCACCAATACCCGCCTGTACAATGTTCTGGAACACCTGAACGGGCTAGGCCTGAAAGCCGGCTTCACAAAAAAGTTCTGATCGGAAGCCCCCTGAACAATTTTCGGTTCATATCATCGTTAATCTCCTGTTCCCCAAGGAACAATCATTTCTCATTAAAGCCACTGCACCGTACCCGCAGTGGTTTTTTTATGGTGCTGATCCGGTTCACCTCTTTCAGTTAATTTTACCTGACTTTTTAATCAGTCAATTACCGTATTCGGATGTATCGTCTGTTGTTCATCATTATTGTAGTTTACGTTCTTTCAGCCTGTTCGGAAAGAAATTCCGGAAAGGACATTTCCGAAGAAGGGCCTGTACGCTTTTTCCCCGTAACCTCATTTATCGAAGCGCAGATCAAGTCGTTCGACACCCTGCAGGTGAATCCCATGCATCTGCTTACCGTAGACGGACATACCGATACCTTCTGGCTTCCTCAACCCGGAGAAGCGAAGGGGCTGCTCAAGGCGTTCACCGAGCATACCATCACCGATACCAACCTCTGCCGCTATTTCAACGAAACGAAATTCAACGACCTGACACTCGATGCGGTCACCTTCACCTATGACCCGAAGCGGACTGAAACCATCGGAACCTATACGCCCATCCGGCACTGGGATGTTTATGTGAACAATGCCACCGGAAAAATCAAACGGATCTATATGGTCAAGCGGGTTGCCGATAAACAGGGTGAGGTTGAGCAACAACTCACCTGGGTTGCCGACAAATGGGCCAAGATCACCACACTTACCAAAGACGAAAAAGGACAGTACCGGTTACGTCGTGAAGAGAAGGTCGTATGGAACTTCAACGAATGACGCACCGATGCCTTAATGCCAAGCGGAGCTTATGACCCGAGAAGAGTTCCTCACCCTGTCGGCCACCCTGCCCACAGAGCCCGGAATCTACAAGTACCACGACGAACAGAACACCCTGCTGTATATCGGCAAGGCAAGGAATATCCGGAAGCGGGTAAGCTCCTATTTCAGCGGAAAGGCCGTCAATTTCAAAACCCGCGAGCTGGTCCGCCGCATCCATCACATCGAATTCACCATCGTCAACAACGAACAGGATGCCTTCCTGCTGGAGAACTCGCTGATCAAGCAGTTCAAACCCCGTTTCAATATCGACCTCAAGGACGACAAAACCTATCCCTATATCGTCATCAAGAACGAACCTTTCAGCCGGGTTTTTTTCACGCGCCGGAAAATCGCCGACGGATCGCAGTATCTGGGTCCCTTCACCTCGGTGGCCAAAGTGCGGGAACTGCTGGAATTCATCAAAGGACAGATTCCCCTGCGCAACTGTACCCTGAACCTTAGTGACAACAACATTGCCAGAAAGAAATTCAAAGTATGCCTCGAATTCCATCTGGGCAACTGCAAGGGCCCCTGTGAAGGGCTGCAGAGCAGGGCCGATTACGACAGCGGCCTGATGCGGCTGCGGGAAATCCTGAAAGGCGACCTGAACGGAATCATCCGGCATTATCGCGAACGCATCGCCGAAAAAGTGAAAGAGATGGCCTTCGAGGAAGCCGAAATCATCAAGCAAAAACTGAAGCACCTGCAGGAATACCAATCAAGTTCCACAGTCGTCAGCGAAAAGACCGGAACCGTGGATGTGTTCTCCATTTTGGAGGAAAACGATACCGCTTATGTGAACTACCTCTCGGTCAACGACGGTGCGGTAATTTTCACCAAAACCATCATCCTGCAGAAAAAGCTGGAGGAAGAAGCTGCCGAAGTACTTTCCTTCGCCATCGGCCAGATCAGATCAACATACGATAGCACGGCAAAGGAATTCATCGTGCCGCTGCCCATCAGTTACCCCGATTCCTCCATCCGCATCACCGTACCCCGGGGCGGTGTCAAAAAGAAACTGCTGGACCTTTCGCGGAAAAATGTGAACCATTTCGCCGGAGAACTGCGGCAGAAAAAAATGCTGCATCTCGAAGACAAAAGCGGAGCTGAAACCATGAGCGTGCTCCTGCAACTGAAAAAAGACCTGCAGCTTCAGGAAGTTCCCCTGCATATCGAATGCTTCGACAATTCCAACTTCCAGGGCAGTTTCCCCGTAAGCGCGATGGTCTGTTTCCGGAACGGACTGCCCAGTAAATCCGACTACCGCAAATTCAATGTAAAAACAGTGAAGGGTCCCGATGATTTCGCCACCATGTCGGAAGTGGTGCACCGCCGCTATCACCGCCTGATGAGGGAAGAACAGCCGCTTCCCCAGCTGGTCATCATCGATGGGGGTAAAGGGCAACTCAATGCGGCGATGGAAAGCATCCGCGAACTGGGACTCACGGGCAAAATGACCTTTATCGGCCTTGCAAAAAACGAGGAAGAACTGTTTTTTTACGGCGACCGCGAATCGGTAAAGCTTCCCTGGAACAGCGAGAGCCTCAAACTGATCCGCCGCATCCGCGATGAAGTGCACCGCTTTGGCATCGGCTTTCACCGGAACCAGCGCAGCCGCGGGGCGTTGCGCAATACATTGGAAGACATTCCCGGTATCGGCAAACAAACCGCCGAACTGCTGCTGAAAAAATTCAGGTCGGTAGCGAATGTGCATCAGGCAACTGAAACGGAACTGGAAGCGGTTGTCGGAAAAGCGAAGGCGGGTATCATTATCCGTCACCGGAGTTTGCAGGCAGAGGACAAAAAATAAGGGCCCGGATAGAAATCCAGCCCTGTTATATAAAATCCAATATCCTATGAAAAACCAGGGCAAAACTAGCTTTCAACCATTCTCAGCCAATACTCTTTTTATAGTACAATAAAAAAATACTGTGTTGCATGCACACATTGACCTGAATTGTCGCAACAATCACGGATGATGATTGACAAGTACAAAAACGGCCGCAGCAAATGCTGCGGCCGTTTTTCATTGTCGTTGATGCAGTTTGCAATCAGCCATCAACTGCATCCTCCCTGCGTTCCACAATTCTCACATTTGTAACAGGCACCGCTGCGGGTAGTGATAGACCCGCAATTGGTACAGGCGGGTGCATCACTCTGACGGCTCTTTGCAGCGGCACTTAAGGGGTCAAGTGAGGAGTATGGTTTTAAAGCAGAAACTTTTTTGTCGGCACTCAATGCCGCGGCGCCATTGCCCACTACGCGCACTTCGCTCAACTCGGGCTTGCGCTCACCGATGGTGGGTTGGTGATAATCCCAGTCGGCATTGCCCAGGTTCTGAACTTCGGGCTTGTCGAGCACATGCACCAAATCGTTTCTTCCCAGATACTCGTAGGCAAGCGAGCGGAAGATGAAGTCGATGATGGATGTGGTGCTGCGGATGTTGGGGTGCTCCACCATACCGGCGGGTTCGAAGCGGGTGAATACGAATTTCTCCACGAACTCTTCCAGCGGCACACCGTACTGCAATCCGATGGAGATGGCAATGGCGAAGCAGTTGAGCATACTGCGCACGGTAGCGCCTTCCTTAGCCATATCGATGAAGATTTCACCGACAGTTCCGTCGCTGTACTCGCCGGTGCGGAGGAACAGAGCCTGTCCGTTGATCTTCGCCTTTTGCGTGAAGCCTCTTCTTTTAGCGGGAAGCGTTTTGCGTTCAACAATTTTTGCCAGGCGGGCTTTCAGCACGGTATCGGGACTGTTCTGCATGCGCTTGCTTACTTCATCGAGCAGTTCGTCGACAGTCAGTTTGCTCATGTCCACAATCGAGGAAGCAGCATCAGCCATGGACGTTTCGACTTCCGCAGTTTCAGCATCCTCTTTTTTCTTCTTCTTGTCGGATTTGTTGCTGAGGGGTTGGGAGAGTTTGGATCCGTCGCGGTAAAGCGCATTGGCCTTGAGGCCGAGTTCCCAGCTGAGGCGATAGCAATCGGCAATTTCATCCACGGTGGCCTCGTTGGGCAGGTTGATGGTTTTGCTGATTGCTCCGCTCAGGAAGGGTTGAGCCGCAGCCATCATGCGGATGTGTCCATGCGCATGGATATAGCGGACTCCGGTTTTCCCACATTTATTGGCACAGTCAAAAACGGGCAGATGTTCATCTTTGAGATAGGGAGCCCCCTCCACGGTCATGGTACCACAGACATAAGTGTTGGCCTCTTCAACCTGTTCATCGCTGAAGCCCAGAGCTTCCAGCATGTTCCAGCCGAAATCAGAATATTGCTCGGGCTTGAATCCCAGCCGCTGCAGGGTTTCTTCACCGAAGGTATATACATTGAATACGAAGCCCAGTTCGAAGGCGCTGCCGAGCGACTTTTCGAGTTTCTCCAGATCTGCCGGAGTGAAACCCATCTGAAGCAGGGTTTCGGTATTCACATGCGGAGCGCCGTCGAGCGTGGCATGCCCTTTCGCATAATTGACAATGGCGTTGATTTCCGCTTCGCGGTAACCGAGGTTGCGCAGGGCGGCAGGTACACTGTGGTTGATGATTTTGAAATAACCACCACCACTGAGCTTCTTGAATTTCACGAGGGCGAAGTCGGGTTCAACGCCGGTGGTGTCGCAATCCATCACGAGACCGATGGTTCCGGTAGGGGCGATCACCGTGGTTTGCGCATTGCGGTAACCATACTTTTCACCGAGTTGCACCGCATCGTCCCAGGCCTTGATGGCGGCCTTCAGCAAATCTTCGGGACAGTATTTGGCATTGATGCCCTGGGGACGGATTTCCAGGCCTTCATAAGCGTCCTGTGCATCATAGGCGGCTGCACGATGATTGCGCATCACACGAAGCATGTGCTTCCTGTTTTCTTCAAAGCGGGGGAAGGCACCAAGAATGGCCGCCATTTCCGCGGAAGTCTTATACGACACACCGGTCATGATAGCCGTGATGGCACCGGCAATACCCCGGGCGGACTCACTGTCGTAAGCTATGCCGCTTACCATGAGCATGCTGCCCAGATTGGCATAACCAAGGCCGAGCGTGCGGTAATCGTAGCTGAGCTGCGCAACTTCTTTGGAAGGGAACTGCGCCATCAGCACCGAAAGCTCGAGCACCACGGTCCACAAACGGCAGGTGTATTCGAAGCCGGGAATATCGAAACGGTTGTCTTCAACGGAGAAGAATTTCCTCAGGTTCACCGAAGCAAGGTTGCAGGCGGTATTGTCGAGGAACATGTATTCACTGCAGGGATTGGAAGCCCGGATGGGGCCGCCTTCGGGGCAGGTGTGCCATTCGTTGATGGTGGAATCGTACTGGGTTCCGGGATCAGCGCATTTCCAGGCCGCGTGGGCGATATCGTTCCACAACTTCTTTGCCTTGACGGTTTTCATCACCCGTCCGTCGCTGCGGGCCTTGAGTTCCCAGTCGCCATCGCGGTCCAGCACATGGAAGAACTCATTGGGAATGCGCACCGAATTGTTGCTGTTTTGTCCGCTCACCGTGCGGTAGGCTTCACCTTCATAATCGCTGGGATAACCGGCGGCAATCAACGCAGCCACTTTGTTCTCCTCCTCCACTTTCCAGTTTACAAACTGCTCGATTTCGGGGTGGTCGAGGTCCAGACAAACCATTTTGGCGGCGCGGCGGGTTGTGCCCCCGCTTTTGATGGCTCCTGCGGCACGATCACCGATTTTCAAAAAGCTCATCAGGCCGCTGGAGGTTCCGCCGCCGCTGAGCTTTTCGCCTTCGCCCCGGATGCTGCTGTAGTTGGTACCCACGCCGCTGCCGTATTTGAAGATGCGGGCCTCGCGCACCCAAAGGTCCATGATGCCGCCCTCGTTCACCAGATCGTCTTCCACGCTTAAGATAAAGCAGGCATGGGGCTGGGGCCTTTCGTAGGCATTGACGGAGCGCTTGAGTTGGCCATCGGCCTGATCTACATAGTAATGCCCCTGAGGCTTTCCGGCAATGCCGTAAGCTTCGTAAAGCCCGGTATTGAACCACTGCGGACTGTTGGGCACGCAGGACTGGTTGAGGATGCCATAAACCAGCTCGTCATAAAAGATATCGGCATCGCTTGTTGAAGCGAAGTAGTTATTGCGTTCACCCCATACCCTCCAGCAATGCGCCATGCGGTGGGCTACCTGCCTGATGCTGGTTTCGCGGCCCAGACTTCCGTCTGGCTGGGGCACTCCCGCCTTGCGGAAATATTTCTGTGCCAGGATGTCGGTGGCTATCTGGCTCCACTGTTTGGGAACCTCCACGCGGTCCATCTGGAACACCACTTCACCGGAGGGATTTTTGATGACGGAGGTACGGAAATCGTATTCGAACATGTCGTAGGGAGAAACACCCTCTTTGGTGAACTGGCGGGCGAACTGCAATCCCCGGGCAGTTTTGGTTTTGGCAGGCATAATTGGTCTATTGTGGGGTTAAGATTGTTAACGAATTGTTATCGGGAACAGTGAACGAAAATATTTTTCAGCACCCGAAATCCAAATCGGTAAATATCAACAAGCTGTGGAAAAGAAACCAACCTTTTCATGCAATCCAATAGGGGGCTGATTTTGCCCGTTTTTCCCCAATCCGTGATTAAAAAAAATCAAAAAAAATTTGTTTAATCGGAGAAAATCGACTCTGAAAAGTCATTTTTTTTAAAGAAATCCAACATCTATGTAACGCAAGAGTATAGACGATAAATTCGGCTTTTTATGAAAAACTGGAGCGGATATGCCGCATGCATATACCCGGCAACGATTTTCGTTTACATGAATCTGTTAGTCCCCCCACTGCAATTTTTGCAAAAAAACTGCCCCCGAAACCTGTCTAAAAAAGGGCAAGACTCAGGCAAGAAAAAATTAAACAGTACTTTTAATCCCCTAATAAAAAAGAAAAGCAACGTATCGCATGAGGGCAGTCATTCAACGGGTAAGCCGGGCATCAGTGACCGTGGATGAACACTGCGTTGCCGAAATCGGCAAGGGTCTGCTGGTATTTGCCGGCTTTGAAGAGGCCGACGGGCCGGAGGACCTGCAATGGATGAGCGCTAAAATCGCACAGCTGCGCATATTCGACGATGAAAACGGTATCCCCAACCGCTCACTTGCCGACACTGACGGGGCGTTGCTGGTTGTCAGCCAGTTCACGCTGATGGCTTCCACCAAAAAAGGGAACCGCCCCTCCTATCTGCGCGCTGCCAAACCGGAAATCGCGCAGCCGCTTTACCGTTCCTTTATCGAACTGCTTGAGAGCGCCACCGGAAAATCCATAGCTACGGGGATATTCGGTGCCGACATGCAGGTTTCGCTGCTCAACCAGGGACCGGTAACGTTGATCATCGACTCGAAAGACAAACAATAAATCCAATCGATTCGGACCAAAACCAAAAACCGAAAATATGACCATCAAGCAGGCACAACGCGCCGTAGACCAATGGATAAATACAACCGGCGTCCGGTATTTCGATGAACTGACGAATCTGGGTATCCTTATGGAAGAAGTGGGCGAATTGTCGCGGATCCTGGTCAGGACCTACGGTGAGCAATCCTTCAAGGATTCCGACCGCAACCGCAATCTGTCCGATGAAATGGCAGATGTACTCTGGGTGCTGCTCTGCCTCGCCAATCAAACCGGCGCGAACCTCACCGAAGCCCTGGAAAAAAATTATGAAAAGAAAAATACGCGCGACAGCAAGCGGCAT
>CAZZLI010000047.1:0-20593 GCA_964655055.1 uncultured Ferruginibacter sp. | reverse complement strand
GGCCCTTGTGACCGGTTGCAGCAGCGGCATCGGTATGGACATTGCCATCGAACTGGCCCATTCCGGCGCGGATATCATCGGTGTGGCCAACAATCTGCCCGACAGCGGTAGCGAAGTATCCAAAGCAGTGGAAGCCGCAGGAAAAAAGTTCTATCCTTACGTGGCCGACTTTTCGGACCGGGATTCCCTTTATGTTTTCCTGAAAAAGGTCATGGCCGAACATCCCCGGATTGATATCCTCATCAATAACGCAGGCCATATTCTCCGTAAGCCTGCCGCCGAGCATCCTGATGAATACTGGGATACGATCATCGATATCAATCTTAACGCCCAGTTCATCATCACCCGGGAGATCGGAAAGCGTATGGTTGAACAGGGGAAGGGAAAAATCGTGTTCACCTGTTCCCTCCTGAGTTTCCAGGGCGGCATCAATGTTCCCGGATATGCTGCAAGCAAAGGCGCTGTGGCATCCCTGCTAAAGGCCTTTGCCAACGAGTGGGCCCCTATGGGTATCACGGTCAATGGTGTGGCTCCGGGATACATCGCCACCAACAATACGGAACAATTAAGGGCTGATCCGGTGCGCAGTGCCGCCATTCTGGCGCGGATTCCCGCCAACCGCTGGGGCGAAACCAGCGATCTTACCGGGGCTTACGTATTTCTTTCATCTCCCGCTTCCGACTATATCAACGGAACCATCATCACGGTGGATGGCGGCTGGATGGGTCGATAAAAAATCATTCACGTTAAAAAACAACCAAAACATATGCAGATCAGGTTTCAAAACAGCCCGGCGGAAACCAGCCGGATGAACACACAGGAATTGCGCGACAATTTCCTGGTACAGAACATCATGCAGCCCGGAACGGTGCAACTTTTGTATTCCCATTACGACCGTCTGATTATCGGTGGTGCCGTGCCCACATCGGCCGCACTGGCCCTTCCCAACGAAGACGAACTGAAGGCCGCGTACTTTCTGGAACGCAGGGAGATGGGCATCATCAATGTAGGAGGCAAGGGTACGGTGAAGGCCGACGGGGTGGAGTATGCCATCGACAAGCTGGAGTGTGTCTACCTCGGAAAGGGCACCAAGGAAGTACATTTCAGCAGCAGTGCCGCTGATGCGCCTGCCCATTTTTACTTGCTTTCTCTTCCGGCACATCATCCCTATCCCAACCGCATGATGACCAAAGCCGAAGCAGCACCAGTAAATCTGGGCGATATTTCCACCTCCAATAAGCGCACCATTTACAAGTATATCCATAACGACGGCATCCAAAGTTGCCAGCTGGTAATGGGATTGACGGCGCTCGAACCCGGAAGCGTCTGGAATTCGGTGCCGCCGCACACGCATACACGGCGGATGGAAGCCTATTTTTATTTTGATGTGGATGCTGCCAACCGTGTCATGCACTTCATGGGTGAACCACAGGAAACACGTCACCTGGTGATTGCCAATCATGAGGCTGCCATTTCAGCGCCCTGGAGCATGCACTTCGGAGTGGGAACCGCGAGTTATGGGTTCATCTGGGGTATGGCCGGTGAGAACAAGGAGTTTACCGACATGGATCCCCAACCCATTGCCTCTTTGAAATAACCATTTTTATAATTTTCTTACCAGCAAATAATTAGTCATGAGTAAAAAAGTAGTCACACTGGGCGAAATCATGCTTCGCTTGTCCACACCGGATTACAAGCGATTCGTGCAAGCCGATACTTTTGATGTCACCTATGGAGGAGGAGAAGCCAATGTGGCTGCGGCCCTTTGCAATTACGGTCTCAACGGCACCTTCATCACCAAAGTGCCTTCCAACCCCATCGGCCAGTCGGCCATCAACCATCTGCGTCGTTATGGCGTGGATACGCAGTTCATTGCGCGCGGCGGCGACCGGCTGGGTATCTATTTCCTGGAAACAGGGGCCTCCATGCGCGCCTCGCAGGTGATCTACGACCGTGCAGGCGCATCGATTGCCGATGTGGACGCGTCTGAATTTGATTTTGACAAGATACTTGATGGTGCATCGTGGTTTCACACCACGGGCATCACACCAGCGCTGAGCGACAAGGCGGCCGCACTCACGGAAGCCGCACTGAAGGCCGCGAAGGCGAAAGGCATTACTACCAGCATCGACCTGAACTACCGTAAGAAATTGTGGACGAAAGAAAAGGCGCAGCAGGTGATGAAGCAGCTTTGCCAGTATGTGGATGTTTGTATCGGAAATGAAGAGGATGCGGATACCTGTCTTGGTTTCAAGGCAAAAGATACGGATGTAACCAAGGGTGAGCTGAATCTTGATGGGTTCAAGGATGTATTCATGCAAATGAAGGCAAAATTCGGATTCAAGTTCATCGCTTCTTCGTTGCGGGAAAGCCATAGTGCCAGCGACAACGGATGGAGCGCGCTGGTGTACGATGGTGCCAACTTCCATCATACGAAGCAGTACAATGTGCGAATCGTGGACAGGGTAGGCAGCGGCGACAGTTTCGCCAGCGGCCTTATTTACGGACTGGTAACAGGTATGCCAATGGCCGATGCGGCTGAGTTCGGAGTAGCGGCCAGCGCATTGAAGCATACTATTCCGGGCGACCTGAACCATGCCACACTCGGCGAGGTGAAGGAACTGGTGAAAGGCGACGGCAGCGGAAGGGTGCAGCGCTAAGCTTAAGAATCTTAAAATTGACATGTATGATCCTAGACAGTTTGCAAAACGCGGAAAATTATCACGCAATACATCCTCTTTTTGCCGCCGCTTTTCGATATATAGCTGAAGTGGCTGCAGGCTCAGTTCCGGACGGAAAATATCCGGTTGCAGAAGGGCTTTCAGCCATCCTCAGCACGGGTATTGGAAAGACCAGGGAGGCGAGCCTTGCCAAGTTCGAATGCCACGACCGTTATATCGATATCCAGGTTTGCCTGCAGGGACATGAAACCATTGGTTGGAAGGGGAGGGCGGCCTGCACGGTTCCCAACGGCGCATACAATGAAGAGAAGGATGTGCGCTACTTCAGCGATGCGCCTGATACTTTTTTTGATTTATGTGCAGGCCAGTTCGCCGTTTTTTTTCCGGAGGATGTCCATGCGCCGATGATTGGCGAGGGTGAATTGAAGAAACTAGTTATCAAAGTAAAAATTGAACAATGAGCAATAGTATTCAAAATGTGACCGATGCAATAACGGGTCAGGGTATCCTGCCGCTGTATTACCATGCCGATGCGGATGTGAGCAGGGAAGTGTTGCAGGCCATCTACCGTGCGGGCATCCGCGCCGTCGAGTACACGAACCGGGGAGAGGCTGCCCTGCGGAATTTCGCAGAGCTGATTGCCCTGCGGAATGAGTCCATGAAAGACCTGCTGCTGGGTGTGGGCACTATCAAATCGCTGCGCGATGCCGAGCAGTATGTGCAGGCAGGTGCCGATTTTCTGGTGACTCCGGGCTTTGTGCAGGCGGTAGCCGACTATGCCGCGGCCCAAGGGATGTTTTATGCACCGGGCTGTATGACCCCTTCGGAAATCATTGCGGCCGAAAACAGCGGGCTGCGTTTCATCAAGCTGTTTCCGGGTAATCTGCTGGGGCCTGAATTCCTTTCAGGCATACGCGACATTTTTCCGAAGCTTTTGTTCATGCCAACGGGCGGTGTAGACACCACAAAGGAAAATATTTCAGGATGGTTCAGCGCCGGTGTATGTGCAGTAGGCATGGGCAGCAAGCTGATCAGCAAGAAACTCATGGAGGCGCGCGATTATGCGGCGTTGGAAAACGATACACGGCAGGTATTGGCCCTTATTCAGTCTATAAAAAAATAACCATCATCATGCAACAAGCCATGGGCCGATACCGCTGGACGATCTGCGCGCTGGTCTTCTTCGCCACCACCGTCAATTACCTGGACCGTGCGGTGATCAGTCTGCTGAAATCCACGCTGGCAAAGGAATTCAGCTGGACAGAGTCGGATTACGCCAATATCGTCATCGCCTTTCAGGTATGTTATGCCGTTGGTTTTCTGGGTGCAGGCAGGCTGATTGACAAGCTGGGCACCCGACTGGGTTATGCCCTGGCGACTACGCTCTGGAGTGTGGCCGCTGTAGGACATGCCCTGGTAACGAGCACAACGGGTTTTTTTGTGGCCCGCGGTGCCCTTGGCTTTACGGAGGCGGGTAATTTTCCTGCAGCCATTAAGACTGTTGCGGAGTGGTTCCCGAAAAAGGAGCGGGCGCTGGCAACGGGAATATTCAATTCCGGAGCCAATATCGGTGCGGTGCTGGCGCCGCTTACCGTGCCTTTCATCGCTTCGCTCTGGGGTTGGAAATGGGCCTTCATTCTAACAGGGCTAATTGGATTTGTCTGGCTGATTTTCTGGTTCATCCTCTATGAGGTTCCTGCCAAACAGAAAAGATTAACAGCAGCGGAACGGTCCTATATCCTATCTGCAGACAATGAAGCGGGAAAAAGTACAATTCATGAGGATGAGGAAAACCTGACAATTTCCTGGAGCAGGCTGCTTACCTATCGGCAAACCTGGGCCTTTGCTATCGGTAAATTTCTCACGGATCCGGTATGGTGGTTTTATCTTTTCTGGCTGCCTGATTTTCTTGAGAAGCAGTATGGGCTTACCAAAACACAGATTGCACTGCCGCTCGCCCTCGCCTACATGATTTCCACGGTGGGCAGTGTTTTTGGCGGCTGGCTGCCTTTGCGTTTTATCAAGAGAGGTTACTCTGTATTCCGATCCAGGAAAACCTCCATGCTCATTTACGCATTGGCCGCGCTGCCGGTGCTCACTGCCCAGTATTTCGGTCATAGCAACATGTGGTTTGCGGTGCTCATCGTGGGATTCGCGATGGCGGCACATCAGGCCTGGAGTGCCAACATTTTTACGACGGTGAGCGATATGTTTCCCAAGAGTGCTACGGCTTCTGTTACCGGTATAGGTGGTATGTTTGGCGCCATCGGTGGTATTCTTATCGCCAAAACAGCTGGCCGTCTGTTTGATCATTACAAGGCTATCAACCAGCAGGAAACCGGTTATCTCATCTTGTTTTTTGTTTGTGGTCTCGCTTACCTCACCGCCTGGATGCTGATGCACCTGCTGGTGCCAAGAATGAAGAAAATCAGCGAATGATGTGGTGGTTGGACATTCAGGCACAACCTGTTTAGGATTTCAGCTTCTTCACGGACTTTTCCTTAACAATAATCCCATGCATTTTCCGGCGTCTTTGATCATTATTTGAGCCGTTCTAATGAATGCTCGGGATTTTAACTCTTATCCTAAAGTTGAATGGGTAGTTCTATTTCAAACACAGGCCATGTATAAGGAAACACATTAAGATTCGTATATGTGTACTAAAAAACCAAATAGGACATGTTGATTACGTTGTGCATAAGTAGTCCGTTTTTTCACGCCCAAAAACCACAATTACCGGTAGCGTTTCCGGTAACGATTTAGATGAATTATTTTTTTATTGGTTGGTAATATGGGGCATTTTTTTCAAGAATATCTATTAATTTGTGTTGATTATTTGAATTTACCCAATTGAACTAATCCCTCCTGGACGACATATTTCCTCTATCATTACGTTCATAGTTAGGTTAATAGAGGACGGGATTCTGTGTTGCTGATGCTTGAATGCTACTAACCAATGTTGCTGACGATTGTGCTTGGGTTTTAACGGATGATTTTTGATCAATTTCTTCGTAGGGATTTCTACTAAGTTGGGGATGATACGGACGAAATTGATTGGGTCGGAAAAACTTAAACCAAAGTTCTTGAACCATTTGCTGTGCTTCTTTTGGAAACACACCGTATGAAAAAAAACTACCTTTTTACCTTCTTATCGGTGTTCGTTTGTCTTTGTGCTGTTAAGGGGCAGGCGCCTGCATCTATTGGCGATTACCGGACAATTGCTTCCGGTAGTTGGCATTCCCTTTCAATCTGGCAGACCAGAACCGCTGCCAATACATGGGGTGCAGCGTCTGTACTCCCTACATCCACGAACAATGTTTACATCCAGGCGGGCCACTTGGTAACAGTTAGTTCGGCTGATGCTTTTTGTAACGGATTGAATCTGTTCAATAATGCGAGCGCCATTACCATATCCTCCACGTTCAATGTGATTGTGAATGAAAGAATTAGGGCATTCACAGCACCAGCAACACCCATCACTGACGCAACCGACGGAGGCGCTACTCCGTATACGGGAACTAATATCGGAGGCACTGGCCTTAATTCAATGATAACAACCGGCGCAGGTGCCACGGGACTAGTGAAGTTTGTCGGTGCATCAAGAAATATCACCAACACCAATGAATGGAATTCCAATGGAACCGGAAATAATTTTGAATTCGCACTGGATGCAACAGCAATCGGTGCTTTGGTGACGGGCATCAAGGGCTCCAGTATTATCGTTTCATCGGGCACAGTTTCTGCCGGAAGCGGAGCATTCATTTCGGTAGGAACCTCGGCTGCAAGTGCTTTGACCATTAAAACCGGCGCAAAACTTATAAGCGCTAGGGGAGCTACTGGATCCCCCAGTAATAATGTAACTATTGCTAACCTCAATTCTTCAGGGGCTCCTTGTACAGCCATCCTGATAGAGAATGGCGGTACTCTTGAATTGACAGCCGCCACTCCGTATGTCAGTTGCACCAATTTTACAAACAATGGTACTGTTATCTATAGCGGTACTGCGCAATCACTGATGCAGCCATTATCAACTGGCATTGCCATTTCACAGTATGATACACTGATTTTGAGCAGTTCCGGCACCTTCACCAAAACGGCCACCACCAGTATCAACGTTTCCGGACAGTTGAATGTAAGTACTGCAGCCATCACGTTTGATCTTGCCGCCAATGACTTACTGTCTGTAGGAACTGTATCCAACATTGGTACCATCAAAACAAAAAGTGTTTCCGCTGCGCCAATCCCTTCCGGTAAAACATGGGGGGGGACGGTTGACTTTTATGCCATCAATGCCGGCCAGAAAATCCCCTCCGGTACCTATAATAATCTGACTTCTTCAGCAGCTATTTCCGGTGTTTTTACTGCAGCAGGTAATTTGGTGGTTGACGGCGCATTGTCCCTCACTCAAAATGCCTCGGTGATTCTGGATATGTCCACGTTTACCCTAGGCGGTACATTGGGTACCATCACTAATTCAGGAACCATAAGGACGGCAAATACCAGCGCAGCGCCTATACCCACCGGAAGAACGTGGACCGGTACGATTCAGTACAATGCCGCAGCAGGCGGTCAAACCATCTCCGCCACCCAGTTCAACAACCTTACCGTAAGCAATACATCCGGAACCAATACCGCAGCAGCCAATGTGGCGGTGAATGGTACCTTGGTAACTACAGCCGGCGGAACCACCGACCTTTCCACCTTTACACTTTCAGGCACTCTTCCCACAGTCACCAGCAACGGAATCCTAAAAACATCCAACACGTCCGCACTTCCAATTCCAACAGGAAAAACATGGGGCGGCACCGTTGAATATGCTGTCACTGCAGGGGGGCAAACCATCGTGGCGGGAAATTATAACAACCTGATCCTGCGCAATACCAGCGCCGCAAATACGCTTGTAAACGGGGGCGCCATTGGAATCAGCGGCGTTTTTACCCCTGGTTCTTTCAATAACAATGTGGTCACCGGTAATACGGTGAATTTCAACAATGCCTCAGGAGGACAAACCATACCGGCATTCAATTACAACAATCTCACTGTCTCCAATACCAGCGGAAACACTACGCTTGCTCCTTCCCGCAGCATCGGCATTGCAGGTGTCTTCACACCTGGTTCGGGAACTTTCACGGTCACGGGAAGCACCATCAACTTCAACAGTGCTGCAGGCGGTCAGACCATTCCAGTTTTCAGTTATAATAATCTCTTTGTAACGAACACCACAACGTCGAGTACCCTTGCAGGAAACGTGAATGTGGCAGATACTTTTGCCATCTGCGGATCAAAGAATCTGAGCACTTCGGCTACTAACAGGGTAATTTACAACGACCCTGTTCTGGGTACGTTCCTCGACAGTGCCACTGCAGGAACTTCCATTGCGCTGACGGAACAAAGTCCGGAATGGCCATCAACCAGTGGGCCAAAAAATGTTGTGGTCAATACCGGCACGCTTTCCTTCACGCCTACCGCAGCAGGAAACCTGAACACGGTTTCCTCTTACCAACTTAGTTCCAACGTTGCAACCTTCACCTCCACGGGCTCCCTCACCTTCAGTCCCGGCGATATCGTTTATGTGGCAAATGTGGCCCCTAACGACAGCGTATTTGACGGAACCTATACCGTACTGGCCTCGCCTGCTCCTTCAGCAGGAACTTTCTCCGTGGCGCTCAACAATGCCGATGTTCCCTTCAATAATGTTGGCGTGTCAGGAAACATTTCCAAAACTCCCCTCATTCGCCGGACCATTACGGGCACCATGCGTTTGAACGGTGGATCGTTCAATATAGGCACAGGCAATCAGCTCACCATGGCAAACGGCTCAACCTTTCGGCGCAGCAGCGGTACCGGACAGATGACCGTCAATTCCGGACTCTATACCATCGGCACTGCCGTAACCGATACAATCAGCGTGATCATAGATGCCGGAACGCTGGTGGTGGGCAGCAGTGAAATGAGCAGCAGTCCCAAACCGGGAGGCTACGGTACCTTGATTGTTCGACCTGCCACCACAACCTATGAGACCAGCGGGGGGCGGAGAGTGGTGAATTTTGTCAATGAAGGGAAAACAGTGCTCAAGCCCACAGCTACTTCAACATTCTATATCTATAATCGAATTTTCGGCACCGGTACCATACAGTCCGGTAACAATGGAGCAAGCATTGTAATTGGTTCGGTGCATCCCACCCTGGGTTCAGCAAATCCTGCGTGGAACACAGGCGATGCCGGTACGCTCTATTTTGACCAGACTACCGACGGTACCACCAATGCATTCAATAATTTCAGGGTTGAGCGCGCAGCACCCGCGGCAAACGGCAGCGTAACTTTTGCCAACAGTGTCTCGTTCAGGGGCAACTATAACCAGAGCAGTGGGATTGTCAACCTGGCTTCAGGAGCAACCCTGACGCTGAGCGGCACCGCCAGCAGTTCCACTGCTTTTCTGCGTGGCAACAGCGCTGCCAATGTTACCATAACCGGAAGCGGCACTTTCGGAAGTCTGTATTTTGATCAGACCAATTCGGGAGTCACCAATGTATTCAACAATTTCACACTGAACCGCACAGCAAACGGAGTAATACCGGGTACCGCAACGCTGGGTAACAGTATCAAGGTTACCGGCACTACAAACCTGACAAACGGTTCGCTCAAAATCGGCAGCGCTGATACGTTGGAAATTGCGGGTAACTTCATCAACAACAGCGGCTCGGGAACCATTGCAGGTGCCGCCGACAATACGACTTCCAGTCTTCCCTATCTGACCATCAGTGGCTCCGGTGCCACTTTCAATCCGCTCAAATTCACGACCGGATTTACCGAATTCAAGAACTTTGTCACCAGCCGCTCCTTGTCCATCGATGCCACACCCGGAAATGGTCTCCGTATCCAAAGCAATCTCAATCTTGACGGCGCCTCCACTACGCTTACCACCAATGACAACGTAACGTTGCGAAGCACGGCAGCGGGTACAGCCCGGGTACTGAGTGTGAGCGGCATCACCAATCCTTTTGTCGGCAATTTTGCCGTTGAGCGCTATATCCCCGCAAATGCCAATCGTGCATGGCGCCTGATTTCTATACCGGTCAATACCACACAAACCATCAATACTGTGTTGCAAAACGGCCAGGCATCGGGTGTTGCAGGGCCTTCAGGTGCAGGTGTATGGCTGACCAACAGACTTTCCACCGCTGTTGCCAACGGATACGATGGACAAACCACGAACAATCATACATTATTAACTTATAACAGTGCTACCGGTTCGTGGGAAGGTGTGACCACACCCACTGCTTCCACTGGTATCGGAACCGATGGCGGCTTCATGCTTTTTGTGCGCGGAGACAGGACTGCCAATTCCATTAGCAGCACCATCACCCCAACCACAATTACTACCCGGGGTACTCTGAAAACCGGTAACTATCCTCCCGCACCGATTACCGTCAACGCCGACAAATACGCGCTTGTGGGAAATCCCTATGCTTCCGCAATCGATTTGCGCCAGATTATTCGCACCGGAGGCACTCAGGCCGTATTTTATGTATGGGATCCAAAACTAACTGGTACTCAGGGATTGGGGGCTTACCAGACGCTTACCTATAATGGTACCAATTATGTCATTACCCCCGGAGGGGGAAGTTATGGATCTTCCAGTTCCGTAATGGATACGGTGCAATCCGGCATGGCCTTCCTGGCCAGGGCAGTAGGCGCCAGCGGTACGCTACAATTCACGGAAGCTTGCAAGATAGCCGGTACGCGCAGCTCCGTGTTCCGCCCCGCCAACCCCGTTGCGGAGAAAAGACTGATTACCAATCTTTATGCAGTCAACGGCAATCAGACCGACCTGTTGGATGGCAGCATGATGCTATTTGAAGAAATGTTCGCAGATCAAGTGGATGGCGATGATGCGAAAAAGCTGGTCAATTTCGGCGAGAATCTGGGACTATTGCGAAGCGGCCAGATCCTGGCGGTGGACAAGCGCAGTGAGGCCGGCGAAACCGATACGGTCCGCTACTCCCTTTCACGATTGAAGATCAAATCGTACCAGCTTCAAATTATTGCTGAAAACCTGCAGCAGCCGCATATGCTGGCAAAACTTGCCGATTCCTGGTTGGGCACCGAAACGCCGGTTGAACTCAACGGAAGAACTGCTTATCCGTTTGCAGTAACTGCCGACAGTGGTTCCTATGCGTCCGGCCGTTTCAAACTGATCTTGTATCAGCGGGGCGATGTTAGGGCCAACACGCTCAAGTTCCGTGCGGAACCTCAGAACACCCAGGTAAGGGTTAGCTGGGAGATGGCCAACCAGATCAACGTGAAGGAGTTTGTGTTGGAGAAATCTTCCGACGGACAGAATTTCTGTTTTGCAGCAACCGTTGCCGCACTGCAGGGTAACGGCTCTACGTTCTCTTATGGATGGACCGATGCTAATGCTGTGCGGGGTGATATTTTCTACCGACTCAGGATCGTCGGCAAAAATGGGCAGTCCGGTTACAGTCCTGTTGTAAAACTATCACTGGGCAGGAACGGATCCGGCATCATGCTTTTCCCGACCATTGTATCGGATAACACTATCCGGCTGCAATTTACCGGTGAAGGAGGCGGCAACTACCGACTGAACCTGTTTGATGGTGCCGGACAAAAAATCATGAGCAAGACAATTCCGCACACCAGCGGAAGTGCATTGCATACCATAAAGCTAGACCGCCCTACCGGCAAGGGAAGTTATCGTTTGCAGGTCATCCGTCCCGATGACAGCGTCGTTATTCTGCCCTTGATGGTGTCGGACTGATCTGGTTGCATTTTACCAGGGAGGCGATTGGCTCCCCAATTTGAATCCCTACCCACCCTACGAAAACAGTTATCCCCTTCTTGAGCGGTATTAGTTACCGCGTGTAACCATTTGTTTGCCCATTCAGGTCTTCATAAAAAACCAAAACGAAAGCTTATGAAAAAGAACACTGCTAGCTGGAAAGCAGTTTTACGTGGATTGTCTGCTGCGGCATTCATCCTGATTTCCATTATGTTGTCCGGCAGTACCGGTCATGCACAAACAGCAACCGATGGCGATTATCGGTCGAGAGTGACCACGGGTAACTGGAGCGCCGGCAGTAGTTGGGAGGTTCGCGCAGGCGGAACCTGGTCCACCGCATCGACGGCACCTACATCCTCCAACAATGTCTACATCCAGCCAGGGCATGCCATCACCGTTGATGTGGCCGTCGCCAGTTGCAGGGATTTTCATATTGCAACCGCCACTGCAGGCACCAGCGCAGCCATTGGAGCAAACTTCCTTGATGTGTATGGAAAAATGCGCTGGTTTACCAACGCTTCAGGCGCCATTACCGGAAGCACTGATGGGGCCTTCTATTCCGGCAACACCTCGTCCAGTAGCGGTGGAGCAAACAGCGCCGCCACTTCAGGTTCAGGCGCTTTGCGGATCCGGGGAACCAAGCGAACCGTATTCGCAAGTACCGACTGGGGCGCTTCCGGCTTCGCCACTACAACTCTCATCTTCAACATGAGCAGCAGTACCGATACTGCGTTCATCAGTTCCGCCGTAAAAATGAGCAGTATCTCCATTACCAACAGCTCAACGGTTAGCGCAGGCTCTTCCACTCGTTTTTCACTGAACAGCGATAACGGCAACTTTACCATTGAAAGTGGATCCACACTCGTGGCGGCACGAGGCGGTACGGGTAATATCCTTTTCTCCGGAGCATCAAACACTACAACAAAAATGGGTACGTTGACGGTAGCCGGAACCCTTGAGCTGACCGGATCTGCGCCCATCATCGACTGCTCCACGCTTACCACCACCGGCGGAACCATCATTTACAGCCTGGCCGGTGCCCAAACTTTGATGGTGAAAGGTACGGTGGTCGGGTCCGCAGACCTCAATACCTACAATAATCTTGTTTTAAGAAATACCAGTGCAAAGACACTTTCATCGAATACAACTATAAACGGCAAGCTGACCCTGCAGAATACGGCTTCACTTGCCTTGAGCACATTTACCCTGTCCTACGGGGCCAACGCAACACTCGAATACGCAAAGAGTGCTGCCGTTACGGTCGATGTGGAATGGCCTGCCAGCAGCGGACCTGCGAACGTCACCATCAACCAGGCCAGCAATGTGGGTTTCAGTACCACGGTCAATACCCTGCGCACCATCACAGGAACATTTACCCTGAGCGGAGGTGCTAACTTTACTGTTGACGACAACGCTCCGGCCACACCACTGGTTCCGAACGTGCTTACGTTTGCCAATGGCTCCACCATTGTAAGAACTGCGGGGCTGTTCAACAATTCGGGCGGCACTTATGCGATAGGAACCAGTTCCACTGATGTGGTCAACCTGACTATCAACGGTAATGGACTTACCAGTTCGGGCGAATTTGTCTCGGGGCAACTTAATCCCGGAAGATTTGGAACATTTACCATCACTGCAGGAAATACTTACACATTGACATCCTCTGCCAAGTTTGTCAATAACCTGGTGCTTAACGGCAATCTGGCCGATGGTGGCGCAACTCTTACGGTAAGGGGCAATATAACCGGTACGGGAACACATACCGGTGCAGGTAAGATTGCCATGAGCGGTAATACCACATCCTCCAATATTTCCGGAGCCAGTTTCACCAATCTTGAGTTGAACGATGCCGACGGGTTTGCTTTGACTGGAAGTGCAAGTGTTAGCGGTACGCTTACACTTACCGCAGGGGTATTGTCGACATCTTCAAACACAATAATCATGAATTCGCCATTCACTTCTGTTGTTTCACGGTCCGCCGGATGGGTGAATGGAAACCTGAAAAAAATCATTTCCTCGGACAATGCTCCTTTTGCAAGTTTTGAAGTGGGTGACGCTTCCAACTATGCTCCAGTAACGATGCAATTCAATTTCGCCTTCGCGGGTAATACAGGAAGCATCATTGTCAGTACAACTGCGGGCGACCATCCGCAGCTTTCCACATCGGGGCTGATTACCACTAAGAGTGTGAACCGCTTCTGGACGCTTACAAATGACAACGCCATTGCCGGATTAACCTCCTTTACTCCCACGTTCAATTTCGTAAGCGGAGATATTGATGCGGGAGCTACCACATCTAGTTTTATAATTAAAAGATATGCTTCTTCTGCCTGGTCTTCCACCACCGCAGGAACCGCAAATGCGTTGAATACCTCTGCAAGTGGATTAACAGGCTTTGGAGATTTTGCGATTGGAGAGGCTATTGTACCTGTGATTACCACTTCGGGAACACTTCTTGCTTTTACTGCTGTGGCCGGAACCCCTTCCGTTGCCCAATCGTTCAGTGTTTCGGGTGCCGATATGAATGCCGGAATCACCTTAACACCACCTTCGGGTTTTGAAGTGTCCACCACTTCCGATTTTACGGCCAATGTGGGAACCAATGCCTCGCCAATTGTCGTGGGTGCGGCAGGCACGATTTCTTCCACAACCATCTATGTGCGGATTCAAGCTTCTGCCCCGGAAGGCAGCTACAACGGATTGAGCGTTTCGCTTTCCAGTTCCGGCGCAGTTACCAAAACCGTATCGATACCCAACAGTTCGGTGACTACTGCCGCTGTTCCCACGCTGGTATCCAGCACAGCCTCTCTGACGGCGTTCAATGCTACTGCCGTAGGCTCGGTGAGCAATGAGTTGAGTTTCATTGTTTCGGGAACCAATCTTACAAACGACATCACGGTTACCGCCCCAACCAATTTCAGAGTATCTACTACCAGCGGCTCTGGTTTTACCACCAGTGTTACACTCACGCAATCGGGTGGTACAGTAGCCAACACGACCATATATGCGCAGTATGTTCCTACCGGCAGCGGAAGCAACTCCGGTGACATTGCGATTGCTTCCTCGGGGGCTACCTCATTAACAGTGGCAGTCAGCGGAAGCATCAATACGTACTATTATCAATCCGGGTCACCTTCTGTCATCACCAACTGGACCGCTCTGGCCAATGGCACAGGTTCTAACCCTGCTGATTTTTCCTCAGCGAATATCATCTATAAAATACTGAACAACGCTACAACCGATGCCCCATGGACTATTTCAGGTTCCGGTTCCAAAATCGTGTTGGGTGATGCCGCATCTGCCGGCGTAACCCTCACCATTGCATCTGGTGCCGGCATAACGGGCACCATCGATGCCACAGCCGCAAGCTCAGGGGTAAACAGCATTGTGGTTGCCCATACCGCTTTACCTACTTTTGGCACACTGCATGCAAGCTCCGAAGTACACCTGCAAGCCAGTTTCACGCTTTCCACGGCTCCCAGCTTTGCAAAATTGTTTGTTGACGGCTCTTCCAATACGCTGCAGCTCGGTACCGGTGCACAACCGAAAGTGGCCACCTCGCTTACCGTTGCAGCTGGTTGCACCTTATACAGCCAGGGCACTTCTTCCATATTCATGCTTATACAGTCTGGAGCAACGGCCACGATCAATGGCACATTCCGTTCGAATAAGCCTGCGGGATTTGTCTCATTCAATGAGGGCGCTTCAGGAAATGCGACCACCGGTGCTGCTTTACAGTTCGCGGTAGCTGAATCAGCGGGAATGCTCACCCTAGGTGCTGCCAGTACCATTTCATTTACAAGAGATAATTCGCCAACAGCGCAGGTTATCAACGCGCGCACCGATTATAAGAATGTAAACATTGATGGTGTTACAAATAATAAAACATTCAACGGACCTTCTATCATATCCGGAACACTTACCTTCAACACGACCACCGGTCCAAGCACGGTGACGCTTGCCGGAGCGGTTACTGTTCAAACCTCTTTGGTATTGGGTGATACCGTTCTTACGGCAAGCAACCTGACATTGGGGAACGGAGCTTCCGTTTCAAGATCGATAGGAAGGCTGGATGCGGCGCCCACTTTTGGCACTTCTGTAAATCTGACCTATACAGGAACCACGGCAGTTGTTGTTGGAAATGAGATGCCATCTTCAACTTCGGTTCTGAACAACCTTACCGTCAACAACTCAGGCGGTGTGATACTGGATGCCAACGCCACCGTAAACGGAACCTTAACCCTCACTTCCGGATTATTCTATGTGGGCAGCACAGCCTTGCGGACACTGACCTTGAACGGACCGACGATTGCGGGCAACGGCACCAATCTGCAAACCACTTCCACGTACACCAATCTTACTTTTGGCGGAACGGCTTCCTCACTTTCTATTCCATCAAGTGTGGCTGCTCTTAATAATCTGACCATCAACAATGCAAGTGCCACAGTAACGATAGGCACATCGCTCACGGTGGCCGGAACGCTGGCACTCACCAGCGGCACACTTTTGGTAGGGGCCAACACGCTTACCATGGATGGGTTGTTTACAGTGGGCAGTGGAACTTTGACCACTACTGCATCTTCAAGTCTTGCTTTTGGTGGTTCATTGGCAGGTCCTACCATTACAATTCCTTCCAACATAACAGCACTCAACAACCTCACCATCAATAACACGTATTCACCTCCTGCCACTTTCAATCTTGGTGCATCCATAAGCCTTGCAGGCAACCTCACCATCACTTCGGGTACGCTGGCGGGTGGAGCCAATGTACTGACCGTTGCAGGAAATCTCGCAGGCACCGGAACGTATACAAGTACAGGCAATGGCCGCATCAGCATGACCGGTTCTTCCAGAACAGTCAGTGCATTGACGTTGGGCAATCTTACTGTTTTGACAGGCTCTGTTACTTCGATCGGTGCCACCATCACCGGTACGCTGACCATGACGCAGAATGTCACTGTTGGAGCGGGTAATACCCTTACCATCAACAATAAGTTGTTGATGAATGGTTCCGGCAGTACCACGCTTTCAGCCTCCACCGGTACCGTGGCCTATGGTGCCGGCGCTACCCTTGAGTATGCAAAAACAAGCAGTACAACTGTGGGCGATGAATGGCCGGCCGTGAACGGACCCACCAATGTGACCATCACAACGAGCAGCGTCGGGTTCAGCACAACCGTATCCACGAACCGTACCATCCCCGCCGGTGGAAATATCACCCTGAATGGTGCTGCGTTTACCGTGAATGCGGTAGTCGGCAATCCCAATGTGCTTACCCTTGCAAGTGGTGCCTCCATGACCAAACTTACCAACAACGGCTTTAACTCGTCCGGCGGAACGTACAGCTTTGCCGGAGCGGTCACCATCAATATCGGCGCTTCCGGTTCGGGCCTGCCTGCCGGTTCTGTAGTCATCGGTTCTTCTTCTGAAATGCAGTCTTCACCGGGATCCGCAATCATCACACTGAACATCTATGATGGTTACAGCCTGTTCATCAGCAGCACTTCAACAGGTACCATCAACCGTACTGTGGACAACCTTAACCTGAACAGTACCGGTATATTCACGGACAATACGGAAGTAGGCCCAAGAACACTTACGGTACGGGGTAATATCACCGGAACGGGTCAGAGTGTTGCCAATAATGCCGCAAGCAGAATCATCATGTCCGGCAACACGGCGGTATCAACCATTTCAGCTGCCTCGCTGGCCAATCTGGAATTGAATGACGCCGATGGGTTCAGTCTTTCTGGCAGTCCGACCATTACCGGTACACTGACATTGACAACCGGTGCACTTGCAGTAGGTGCCAACACGCTTACTCTGAATGGTCCCTCAACAGCCGGCTCGGGTACATTGACGACGACCACTTCTTCCAATCTGATTTTTGGCGGTACCAATGCCGGACCCGTCACGATGCCCGGTGGTGTGTCCAATTTGAACAACCTGACCATCAACAACACCAATGCAAGTCCGGCCACCATCAATCAGAATTCTTCCATAACCATCGCAGGTTCGTTGTCCCTTACCAGCGGATCGCTTGCCGTGGGCAGCAATACGCTTACGCTCAACGGGACTGCCATCGCAGGTTCAGGATCACTGATTACGACTTCAGCTTCCAGTCTTGCTTACGGCGGTAGCGGTGCAGGGCCTTTTAGCATCCCCTCGAATGTGACTGCACTCAACAACCTGACTTTGAACAACACGAATGCCGTTCCTGCCACACTGAATGTGAACGCTCCGATTTCACTGGCAGGAAATATCACCATTACTTCCGGTACACTTGCGGGCGGTACCAATGTGCTTACCGTTGCAGGTAATCTTGCCGGAACAGGTACCTATACCAGCTCCGGAGCCGGTAAGATCAGCATGACTGGTACGGCACGTTCCGTCAGCGCCCTTACGCTGGGAAATATTGAGATTGCCGCCGGCGCTACCATGTCCAATTTCGGACCTACAATTACGGGAACGTTCACAATGACAGGTGGTAACGTCACCATCAACAGTGGTAATTCCCTGGTGATGGCGAATAACTCTTCCCTTGTTCGGGTATCCGGAAACCTGTCTCTCTCCGGCGGTTCGTTTGCAGTGGGAACTTCCTCTACCGATGTCATGAATCTCACCATCGACGGAAACCTCACCAGCACATCTGAATTCCCAGGTGGTTCGGCAAACCCCGGACGAATTGCCATGCTGACCGTCAATGCCGGTACTACCTACACGCTAACCAGCAGCAACAAAGGGGTGATCAACCTTACGCTGAATGGAACAATCGTGAACGATGTATCGGCGCTCACCGTCAGAGGCAATATTTCCGGAACTGGTACACAAACTACCGCATTGGGCGGAACGGGGAAAATCCTGATGAACGGTAACACAACATCCTCGTCCATATCAGCAGCCACATTCACCAACCTTGAGTTGAATGATGCGGACGGGTTCAGTACAACCGCCAGCCCCACCATCACCGGAACGCTGACCTTGACAGCGGGTGTGCTTACTACGACGACGAATCCTGTGATTGTGACCGGGTCTGTAAGCCGCACGGCCGGTTGGGTCAATGGCTTACTGCGGCGCACCATTGCATCGGGAGCATCGTCTGTCAGTTTCGATGTCGGTAGCGCAACTGCCTATGCGCCGGTAACGCTGAACTTCGGCTCCGGTACCGGAGGCGGACAGCTTACCGCAAATACAAGCACGCTCAGTTCACCACCTGCAAACGGCCTTGTGCCAACAGGTTCTGGCATTTCTCAAGACAAATACATCGCACGTTCTTGGACATTGGGCAACAGTACCATTACTACGCCAGGTTTCGCAGCGGCATTCAGTTATTCCACTTCCCCGTCCGACATCGTTGGCGGGGCGAATACCGGAGCGTTGATTGCGGCAGTAAATAACAGCGGCAGCTGGTCCAACCCGGGCGTGGCATCCAGTGTTTCTCCCACGGTTACCACTGTTTCAGGCCTCACAGGGTTTGGAGATTTTTATCTGGGCGAGTCCGGTTGTACCAATGTGGGATTGACATCGGCAACTGCCACATCTGCTTCCGTATGTTCATCAGGAACCACAACGCTTACCTATAGCGGACTTACAGGAACGGGTACCTCGGTGACCTGGTACGGCGGAAGCGGTGGTACGGGTACTACCTACGGCACAGGCACTCCGTCGAGTGCAGTTGGTCCAGGTACCTACTATGCTTATGCAACCGGTGATTGCGGCAGTCCTGTGGAGATTCAAGTGGTGGTTGGAAGCAAAACCAATGTGGGACTTACATCCGCAAGCGCCAACAATTCGCCCATTTGCTTGTCTGCCACCACCAACCTGACCTACAACGGATTGTCCGGTACGAATGCCTCTGTGACCTGGTTTGGAGGTTCGGGTGGAACGGGAACAAGTTATGGAACGGGAACCCCTTCCGGTGATGTGGGTCCCGGTACATACTACGCATATGCTACCGGCGACTGCGGCAGTCCCGTACAGATACAGGTAGTTGTTGGTGCCACAACCGTAAACACCTTTAGCGGAAGCGGCAACTGGACCGATGTGAGCAAATGGGGTTGTGAAGTGGTTCCATCCGCAGGCGACAACTTCGCACTGGGGGCATCTTCCAATGCGATACTGAATACCAATCTCAATGTATCGGGTACATTCACCCTCGATGTCACGAGCACGCTCACCATCAACCCGACTCGCGAACTGGCCGTGGCTTCGGGCGGTACCGTAAACTTCAATGGGGCCGCGGTTACGCTGAAGTCTGATGCAAGCGGAACCGCCGCGATCGGCAAAATCATCGGTACGCTGAGCGGTGCCACCAATGTGACCATCGAGCGTTACATACCGGTGTACAACAGCAGCTTCAGTCCCTCGCATATCAAGGCCTGGCGCCTGCTTTCGGTGCCTACCTATGTTCCGGGCGGACGTACGGTGCGATCCACCTGGCAGGAGGGGGGTAACAATGGCAACGGATTTGGTACACAAATCACGGGAATTCCGGCCAATGCCCTTGCCCTTGGCTTCGATGCCCGCACCACACTCACATCGATGCAGAGTTACAATGGCAGTGCGTGGGTGAATTTACCGAACACAAACAGCTATTACATCGATACCACCGGAGCTTACTTTGTTTTCATCCGGGGTAACCGTACGGTGAACGCATCAACCGCCGTAACGGATAACAGCAAAGATGCCACGCTGCGCACGACGGGCAGTATCTATCAGGGTAACGGGGTATCCGGAGCGGCACTGCCAACGTCATTCTCCGTAGCCGGGAACATTTATCCGTCGGCCATTGATTTCGTTCAGTTGCAGAGCAACAACAGCAGCAAGATCAACGGCGTTTACTATCTGTGGGATGCCCGTCGCCGTAACGGCACTTCACTGGGCAGCTACCAGACCTTCAGCGCCACCAACAGTTATGGCTGCACGCCGGGAGGCGGCAGCTTCACGCTGAACCAGGTGAACACCGCCATCCAGAGCGGACAGGGCTTCTTTGTAGTGCCGAAGAATCCGGGAACAGGCGATAAGTTGGTCTTTGATGAGAACGTAAAGGTGAGCGGCAGCAGCAACAATGCGTTCCGCCCCGTGGTTCCTGCAAACCGCCTGGTGAAAATCG
>CAZZLI010000046.1:0-20757 GCA_964655055.1 uncultured Ferruginibacter sp. | reverse complement strand
GTCGATAGGCCTCCCCTGGCCCCTCCAAAGGAGGGGAAGAAGATGCATCCTATTCTGCCTGACTGGCGCACGAGTCCGCTCCTGTGCCTGGTCGTTACTAATGCAGATGTCAGCACTTGAGCATCAACTAAGTGCATGAAGTTAGAGGGATTGGATATTTGTAATATATCAATTTCATTGGCCCAAACAGCTATCACAGCGGCACTATACGGGAATTTTTTCTTGGGCAAAAGTGAAGTCACTTTTGTACAAAATCAAGCCGCAACCGCTACCCGAAAAAGTTTCAAAGGTTTGAATGATTTTATGGTTTGAAACCGGCTACAATCAAAAAAATCCTGAGAATCCTGATTCAGAAGTAATATTTCACTTCTTCAAGTATACCTCTCCATACCATACAACGTCCCCCGCTCTTAAAAAATCTTGATACCTTCACTCCATCCGGATAGCTTCGCACTTGTTATCGGATTGTGTATGCACCTATACGCATGAACAGAAAAAAATTCCTAGGCACCACCCTCCCGCTGCTCGCGGCATCAGGACTGCACGCTACGATGCACGAAGCTGAACAGGCATCCCATGATCCGACATCATTCCATATTCCTCCCTACCTGAAGAAAGGGGATACCATCGGCATCACCTCCCCTGCCGGTTATATCAATTCCAACGATACGGAACCCGCAATCAAACAACTGGAGGCATGGGGCTTCCGGGTGGCTCTGGGTAAAACCATCGGCAAACGCGATTTCACCTTCGGAGGCAATGATGAAGAACGGCGTATTGATTTGCAGCAGATGCTCGACGATAAAAAGATCCGCGCCATCCTATGCGCAAGAGGTGGCTACGGAGCCGTACGCATCATCGACAAAATAAACTTTGAAAAATTCCGGCAGCATCCGAAATGGATCATCGGCTTCAGCGATATCACTACGCTGCACTGCCATATCCACCGTAATTGCGGCATCGCCACCCTGCATGCCAAAATGTGTACCAGCTTTCCCGGAAATCCGGCTGATGCTACCGAAGAACAACGCATGAGCATCGAGAGCATACGCGAATGCCTGATCGGAGACAGGATACACTATACCGCAGCGCCTCATCCCGAAAACCGCATCGGAAAAGCAAGCGGCGTGCTGATTGGCGGCAACCTGAGCATCATCGAAAGCCTGGCCGCAAGCCGCAGTGATTTCCGTACCGACGGGAAAATCCTTTTTCTGGAAGACACCTCCGAATACCTGTACAATATCGACCGGATGTTCTGGAACCTCAAACGCAGCGGCAAGTTATCCCGTCTGGCCGGACTCATCATCGGCAGCTTCAACATCAAAAAAGAGGATGACCCCGATGATGCCTTCGGAATCAACCTCACAGAAATCGTACATGAAAAAGTCAGAGGCTACCGGTATCCGGTTTGCTTCGGTTTTCCGGTAGGCCATCAGAAAAACAATATGGCCCTGCCCTGCGGTGTAGCCCACCGGCTCATTGTTGCAGCGGAAGGGACAGCACTTCAAAAAACATAAGACCATGATCAAACAGCCCCCCTACACCAAAAAAGGCGACTGGATCGGCATCACCTGCCCTGCAGGCTACATGACGCTCGAGAAAGCGCAAACCTGCATCAATACCCTGCATGAATGGGGATACAAGGTGATGCTTGGCAAAACGGTAGGCAGCGCATCCACTAACTATTTCTCCGGCACCGATGAAGAGCGCTTGCATGAACTGCAGGCCATGCTCGACGACGACAGCATCAAAGCCATCCTGTGCGGAAGAGGAGGTTATGGTACCGGGCGCATCATCGACCGGCTCGACTTCAGCCGCTTCAGAAAAAATCCCAAATGGATTATCGGCTACAGCGATATAACGGTACTGCATACCCATATTCACCGGAACTTCCGTATCGCCACCCTTCATGCCCACATGGCGGCCGCGTTCAATGAGGGCGGAGGCGCCAATCCCTATATCCGTTCGCTGCACGATGCCCTTCGGGGAAAACCTGCCAGATACCGCTGTTCCGCTCATCCCCTGAACCGAATGGGTGAGGCTTCGGGCGAACTGATCGGAGGCAACCTCTCGCTGCTGGTGAACATGATAGGAACAGCCAGCGAACCCGATACAAGGAACAAACTGCTTTTTGTGGAAGATGTCGGCGAATATATCTACAGCCTCGACCGTAAATTCGGGCAGCTGAAACGTAGTGGAAAACTCAGCAAACTGAAAGGCCTCATTGTAGGTAGCTTTTCCGATACCAAAGACACCGAAAGACCGTTTGGACAGGACATCCAATCTGCCATCAGCCAAATCGTCGGGGAATACCGCTATCCGGTTTGCTTCGGGTTCCCGACAGGACATACCAACGAAAACCTTGCACTAAAAGTCGGAGGAAACTATACGCTGCTGGTGGATAAGAAAGGGATTAGACTGACAGAGACCTGATATCCTGAGTGTTTATCCTGAGTCTGAGACTCAGGATAAACATCGATTCCTACTTCTCAAGCACCCGATACCCCCAGGCCGGCAGCGTCACCGTAATCCCCTCAGGCAATTGAACCCGCTCGCCGGAAAACACATCCCGGTACTCGCCCGACACTTCTCGGTCGTGCAGGTTGGCGCGCAGTTCCGATGCCGACATGTTCAGCAACACCAGCACCTCGCGGTTGCCGTTGCGGCGCAGATAAGCCACCAGTCGCTGGTTTTCGGAACTGTTCACCCAATAAGTGCGCACGGCCAGATCGCCGGCACGCAAAGCAGGATTGCTTTTGCGCAGCGCATACAACGGTGCGTAAAAATCATTCAAGGTGCAGGGTCCCGACCAGTCGATCGGATCCTTCTCAAAAAACTGCAGCCGCTTGCGGTTGGGCAGCTCTTGTCCACTATATACCAGCGGAATTCCGTTCCAGGTGAAGCTATGCACCGCAAGGGCAGCGGCTGCATCGCCGTATTTCTCGTACTCGGTACCGTTCCAGCTGTTCTCGTCGTGGTTGGTGGTGAACCAGAGCTTGATGGCATGTGCATCGCCGGCCTTGTCGTAACGCTGCAGCACATCGCGCAGACTGTCGGGCGCCCATTTTTGCTGGTAGAAATCCTTGGAACGGTGCATCCAGGTCCAGGTATAGCAGGCATCGAAGGCGCGGTAGTATTCCGGATGGTCGATGGGATCGCTTTCCGCCAGCCAGAACAATGTTTTTGTTTTTTCCAGTTCGGCACGGGCCTCCAGCCAGAAATCAAGCTCCACCCAAAAGGCCAGATCGCAGCGGAAACCGTCGATGTCGCATTCGGTCACCCAGTATTTCATGGCGTCGATCATGGCACGGCGCATGTTGCGGTTGCGGAAATCAAGCTCGATGATATCGTCCATGCCGCTGGCGATTTTGAAATCGTTGGTGGCAGTGTCCTTCTCAAAATATTCCGGATGGGTCTTTGTCCATACATGGTCCCAGCCCGTATGGTTGGCTACCCAGTCGATGATGACCTTGAAACCCTGGCTGTGCGCGGTTTTAACCAGACTGCGGAAATCAGCGAGTGTTCCGAATTCGGGATTGACCGCTGTATAGTCGCTGCAGGCATATTGGCTGCCCATCGTACCCTTCTTGTTTTTCTGTGCAATGGGTGTGATGGGCATGAACCAGAGGGTGCTCACCCCCATCTTCTTCAGGCGGGGCAACTCCGGCAGAAACGCGTTGAATGTGCCTTCCTTCGTGTATTGACGCAGGTTGACCTCATACACGTCGGTGTTATGGATCCAGGATGCCTTGCGGAAAGTCAATTGTTCCATAGGTGCTTTTGTTTTGCTTTTTTTCTTTTTGAGTTGTGCGGTCGCGCAGAGGCAGCAGGTGGTGAATGCCAGCAGGATGCCGATTTTTTTCATGGAAATGTACTTAGGGTTTCACGCGGCAAAGCGCACGCGCATCTGTTCAAAAATACATGCTAAATCGCAATCGGCGGAAGCGGAAAAATGGAAGCACCTGCATGCCGCTCCGTAGCGGCCTCTGTCCCGCTTTCCGCTGCAATACCGGCCGCAGCCGGTGATTTCCGCTCCAATCGGGGCTATCAAAGACGAGCAGGCTCCGTAAGGCACAATACAGGTTCTGTATTCAACGCAGCAGGCAACCGTCATGGAGAAAATGGCGTTAACTTCGCACCTGAAAAATCGCCGTTCCCCCGCGCGGAAAGGGACGCAACCATATACCGATGAAAAAATTCGATGTTCCCCAGTTCTATCGAAGTCCGCTGACCACCGCAGTGAAAGAATCAAGGCGTTTGGCCGACAAGATGAAGAAGGACTTCTCACCTACCCTGCTCGACTTCGGACCGGTGCGTATCTTCCTGGCCCGTCACTTCGGATTCTGCTACGGCGTGGAAAACGCTATCGACATCGCCTTCCGCACTGTCGGGGAAAACAGGGGAAAGCGTATCTTCCTGCTGAGCGAAATGATCCACAACCCGCAGGTCAACGCCGATCTGCTGGCGCATGGGGTACAGTTTTTGCAGGATACGCGGGGGAATGCGCTGATTCCAATTGACACCCTTACCGCCGATGACGTGGTTATCATTCCGGCATTCGGCACCACCCTCGCCATCGAAAAGAAACTCAACGATATCGGCATACGGACGGAAAAATACAATACCACCTGCCCCTTCGTGGAAAAGGTATGGAATCGCAGCGAACAGATAGCCCGCAAGGAATATACCGTGGTCATCCACGGAAAGCCCAGCCACGAAGAAACCCGGGCCACCTTCTCTCACGCCGCGGCACACGGCCCCGCCCTGGTCATCAACGATATGGACGAAGCGGTGGAACTGGGCCGCTGCATCGCAGGCGAATACAGTACCGAAAAATTCCGGGAATTGTTTGCAAGCCGTTGCAGCGAAGGGTTTGACCCCGCCATCCACCTGCGCCGCATCGGCGTGGTGAACCAGACCACCATGCTGGCCAGCGATACGCAGGCCATTGCCGATTATCTGAAGCAAGTGGTGGAAACCCGTTTCGGAACAGCGACAAACGGAGGCGAAAAACATTTTGCCGACACGCGCGATACGCTCTGTTATGCCACCAACGACAACCAGACTGCCGTCACCCACCTGCTCGAAACGCCGGCGCATCTGGCCCTGGTGATCGGCGGATACAACAGCAGCAACACGTCCCACCTCGTGGAACTCTGCGAACAGAAGCTGCCCACCTATTTCATCAACGGAGCGGATAAGATCGGCAACGAGGGCTCCATCCAACATTTCGATTTCCATTCAGGAGCGGAAAAGGTTACTCCCGATTTTCTTCCGGCCGCAAATCCCGTCGACATACTCCTGACCAGCGGAGCCAGTTGCCCCGATGCGCACGTGGAAGCCGTGATCCGCAAGTTGCTGGCACGGTTTCCCAGCCACCGTCGCGAAGCCGAAGTACTGGCGGATTTCGTGTAAATAATACTGTTATACGAAAGTGAAGTTACTTTCAGCCCAAAAATTTCCCCGTATAATGCCGATGTGATAGCTGTTTGGATCAATATCATTGGTCCATTACAGATATCCAATCGGTGTTATTCCGGAAATTTACCGGGCGATTGCCACCCGTACTTTCTCACTGCGTCCGTCGCGGAAGCGCAGGTCGAGCACATAGATACCCGCAGCTAAACCCGACACATCCAAGGAAGCGGTTCCTGCACGAAGCGTGTAGCTTGTCATCAATTGACCGGAAAGATTACGCAATGCGGCCTGCACATCGCCCTCGGCACCGCTGACGGATACCTGCAGACGACCTTCGCTAACCGGATTGGGAAACACGTTCACACCAATCACCTTGCAGTTGAGCGATACGGGCAATACCGGACTGTATCGGTAACGGCCGTCGCGGTCAATCATGCGCAGTCGGTAGAAAACCTGCCGTGCCGATAAGGGAAGACTGTTGTCGTCGAAGGAATAGCGTATTGCTGTCGTGCTGTTGCCACCTGCAGCCAGGGTACCAACCAGTGTCCATGCTCCACCCGCTGAAGCGGCTCGCTCAATATCAAAATGGCTGCTATTCAATTCGGAGGAGGTTGTCCAGCGCAGCGAAGGACGGCAGTCGCTGAGTGTTGCGCTTAATTCTTCAAGGCGAACCGGAGCAGTGCCGTTTACTTCCAGTGTTGTGGTGGAGGTGTTGTCGGCCGTAAGGTCGCCGGGTAATGAAGGACCCGAAGCGGACCCGGGAGCTACACCGTTCGAAAAGAACATATTGCCCGATATGGTGGAGGGACCACCCAAAGCCAGACCTTCAAGGGCAATCAGCAGGGTGCGTGCGGTAATGGGAGGCACATTGTCGGTGCCGTTTGAGAGCCTGATTACAGCACCTGTGTTGGTATTGATGATCCAGCCGGGCGGTAGGATATGACCGGTGGTCGCAATCCGGCAAATGGCGGAGGGCACACTGATCTGCGGACGAAGCTTGTACGAGGGCACCGAAAGCGTGTTATCGGTATTGTTGATGGTTACTTCAAGAAACACGGTACCCCCGACAGCCACCAGTCCGGCATTCTGTGTAAGCAGGTTGATGGATACGTTCTGGGCTTGTAAGTCCTTGCAAAAAAAGAGGACTGCAGCAAACACGATGAGGATCGATTTCAATTTCATAACGGTATTTTTCGCTTTTACAATGTTGTGGAATGGATCTGCTTTTCCATGCCCTGGGTTATTTGTTTACCACGGTACATGTGGTGGTTGATGTATTGTCGGCCGGAAGATCGCCGGCTGTGGCTGTTCCCGATATGGTACCCGGTGCCATACCGTTTGCAAACAACAGGCTGGCGGAAAGTGTTGATGGTCCGCCCAGTGACTCCCCATTCAAATGAATCAGCAGGGTGCGTGCATCGAAAGGGGCAATGCGGTCTGTTCCATTGGTGAGTCGGAACACCCCGTCTTTTCCTGGCAATAACTTCCATCCTTCAGGCAAGACATGTCCGGTTTCGGCCAGCGATAACAGGGCTGCAGGAAAACTGATTTGCGGTCGGAGTTTGTAGGGGGCGACGGTATCGGGGCCGGTGGTATTATTGATGGTGATTTCCAGTACCAGCACCCCTTTCAGCGCCACAATGCCCGCATTATGGGAAAGGATATTGATAGACACGTTCTGCCCGAAAAGGCTGTTGTGTAGCGGCAACGCCAGAACGAGAAAAATACAGCACCAAAACCTGCTCATAAGTTGGAACCTGCCTTCCGGTGAACCATGCATTAGAAACTCCGTATTTGATTACACCGATTTTGCTTGGCGAAAGTAACCTGAGGGCCCGGGTTGGGCGTTGCGTCTGTATTAATTAAAAATTATCTAATTGTTAAGGAAAGGCAACATTAAGTTAATACAGCCTGAAAAACCCTGAGCGTAGTTTCGCAATATACTTTTATCCTTACCCGCCTGAAAAGCCTCCCCCGAATTCTCTTACCTCAGTTCAACACCATGAAGAAATATACGCTCTCCATTATCACATTGTTGTTTTTATCGCTGTCAACAAAAAGCCAGCTCATTGCCGATCCGGCACTGGAACAGGTCTTTTTTACCGATCTGGCCGGCACACCCATCGACGACACTATGCCGCTGGGCTATATCGCCCGCCTGAATGTGCCGGTTCGGAACCTCAATGTGCAGAACGGCATCCCTGCCGGAAGTTGCAAACTCAAAATCGGGCTGGGTTCCAAGATGAACCTGGCTCCCGGCTTCAACCTCTCGCAAACCAATACAAGCAACTATTTCAACTGGTTTCTTGAAAACACCGGCGGACAGTGGCAACTTACCGGAGACCTCATTGCCACGATACCTCCCGGATATTCTGAAACTGCCCGATTCAATGTACAGGGCATCGTGCTGGGCTATTCAACCATCACCGCCAATTTTCTGATCACCAACCACAACACACCGGTCATCCTTTCCGACGAAAACCCGGCCAACAATTCCTCATTCCGGCAGTACAAGATCATTCCTGCCGATCCCATACCGGTGCGCTTCACCGGACTTGGTGCCATCAACCGAAATTGTAACCTGGCCATACGTTTCTCTGTGGAGAACGAATGGAACCTCAGCCATTATGATGTGGAACTGAGCGCAGACGGAGTAACATTCATGCGGGCGGCGCAAATAACCGGAGCGCGAAGGAATCAATATGAATATGCAGCACCCATATCGCAAGCGCTTTCTACTGAACGACTGCTCGTCCGTATCCGATCGGTGGATGCCGACGGCAGTTTCCGCTTCAGTGAAACGGTACAGGTAGATACGCGCTGTGGTAGTTCCGGCAGATCATTCCTTTACCCCAATCCGGTTCATCAGGAGCCGGTTGTTCTCATCAGCCTCTCTCCCGAATTTCAGGGAGGCCGGCTGCTGCTGGAACTTTTCGATCTGGCCGGAAGAAAACTTTTAGTACAACAGCAAATGGCCTCCGCTACAGCACCGATCCGGCTTCCTGTAAACGGTCTGGCTCCGGGCACCTATCAAGTCAGAATTTCGGGCAACAATACATCGAATGCCGTACTCCGGTTTGTAAAGCAGTGATGATGTAAAAAAGCTGATCATCCGAACAGACCTAATGCATTCGGCAAATAGGGTCGTTGACGTCTGAATTGAAGATTAAGCGGATCATGGGATTACACAAATCCCGTTAGCAACACCCGTAATAAAGTACTCAAGGCTATCAATGAAGGACGGTACCGGCCGATTCACGAAACGGGTTGGGCTGCTGCCCTACTTGTTGTCGGGTTAGATATTTTGTAAAATGAAATGCCTGCAATAGTCCTTTATTTGCCGGCGAACCTGTCTGAATTGCTCCCTGATTTCTTCTTCCGTTCCTGTCGCCTTTGCAGGGTCGGGAAAGTTCTGATGGAACTTTTTTGCCCTGGTTGGAAAGAACGGGCAACGCTCTTTGGCATTGTCGCAGACGGTAATCACAAAATCAAAATCTATATGTTGATATTCGCTGATGTTGTTTGACGTATGGTCTGAGATATCCATGCCGTCTTCCTGCATTGTGGCAATGGCCCTGGGATTTACCCCATGTGTTTCAACGCCCGCGCTGTAGATGTCCGCACGGGTGCCCGCAAAATATCTTAAATAGCCCTCGGCAATCTGGCTCCGGCAACTGTTTCCGGTGCAAAGCACCAGTACTTTTTTCTTCTCCATAGCCTATACGAATAACCAGATGATATTGATAATACAAAACTTCGGATCAAACCCGAAAATGAGTTGCAACAGGATTACCGAAGCCATGATAATAACCGGTTTCCTGTATTTGATAATTTTCTTTTTCATTTTAGCAGCATCCTGAATCAGGGGAACAACAGGCGGTTGGAGCTGTTTGGAGTTCCCGTAATTTAATTTTTTGCTTTTCCTGCGGTATTCCGCATTGATCGCTTGCCAGACAGGCCGTTTTCTTGCTTTGCAGGATAAAATGCGTTCCATCGAAGGCCAACGCATATTTTCCGATAGTGTCGCTTTGGTATTCGACTTCAATTTCGGCATCTTCAATTTTCAGTTGCTTTTCCGAAAGTTCGATGATCTGTAACAACCTGGCCGGCTTCAAACGATGGTCGTAGTCGTCTGCGCTCCATAACTGGAAGTTTACCGATTTTTCGTGGCGGATGGTTCCCCCGCAATCAATAAAGGATTTTGTCACCATTCCCACTTCGGTAACATGAAAATGCCCGGGAACAAAAGACCCGTTTTCCAATCTGAACACCACTTGGTTCAATGATTGCAAACGTGTTTTTACCTCTGAAAGTTTCATTTTTATCTGATTTGGTTTTAACAACAGTTTGTGTTCTTTTTGGTCAGCCTGGCTGAAATGGTTTCGAAATAGTTTCTCAGTTTTTCAATGGATTTCCCTTCGATGCAATAACAGATGGCGTTCCCTTCGATGTTCCCTTTTATCAGTCCTGCGTTTTTAAGTTCCTTCAGATGTTGCGAAACGGTCGGTTGTGCAAGCGGCAACTCACTTACGATGTCACCACAAATGCATGTGTCCACCTTCATCAGATACTCAATGATGGCTATGCGCGCAGGGTGCCCCAAAGCCTTTGCCAGTATCGCTATGGCGTTTTGCCTGTCTGTAAAATGATCTGTTTTGGTTGCTCCCATTGCTGGAAAATATTTTATCATTGCAATATTACGATAAACAATCCTGCAAATAAATGTCTGTCGGAATATTTTTTTCGTGAGGGACAAGGGTATTTCTATAGCGTTGTTCACACTGCCTGTTGATGACAGCAGGCTCGTTCATTGGTCACACCTGAGTACCCACCCAATCCCGTTCCCTATACAAACTTCTCATACGAAAATGATGTATAAATCAGCCCGAAATTTTCCCCGTATAATGCCGATGTTATAGCTGTTTTAGCCAATTTTATTGGTCCATTACAGATATCCAATCGGTATTACACCTTCCCATCTTTGGAATAAAAAAGCATGCACGGTTTTACCCATGCATGCTCCAGTAAACCCAATCGAGAGAAAACTACTAACCTTATAAGCGTTCGAATTGAAGCAATCCGGCCACCTCGTTCTCGGCGGTGGAAAGCTGTATGATGTACTTGCCGGAAGCAATGTTCCCGAAAGGCAATACAAAGTTGGGCACGCCGGCCAGGTTGATGTCTTTCACCAGCACCAGCTTTCCCGACATGTCCATCATGCGCACCCGGTACTGACCGATGAATAGCCCTTGCGAGGTGGCAATGGTCACCCGGTCGGTTGTTTTGGATGCAGGATTCGGATACAGGCCGAGCTTGAGCGGAAGCGCCGCACACTGTCCGTTGACGGAACGGGCTGACGTGTAAGAAGAACGGCCGCTGCGCTCGATGGTGCGGATGCGTACAAAGAGTTGCTGTGTGCGGAGCGAAGCGGGAATCTCTACCGTTTGGACATAAGCCAATGCCCCGTTGGCCGCTACCGAGGCGATGCGCTCGAAAGACGATTCATCGCGGCCGGCTTCGACATCGAAACGGCTCAGGTTGATTTCGCGGTCGGCGGCAAAGCGGATTTCCAGAGCGCAACCGGTTTTGCTGATGTCGGTTACCGTGGTAACGGTGGCGGGAGCGGGACGGCTGCTCACGGTGTAGTTGAGGAAGGAAGCGTTGTTGGCACCATCCTCGTCCGAAAGGATCTGGCGGGTGTTGTGGTTGGTGATCAGAAAATTGGCGGTGATGGCCGACTGTCCCAGGCGTGCACCTTTGACACGGAATGCCACATTCACTTCTTCAAGCGATGCGGGCAAAGGAGCAATCAGTTCGCCGATGATCTGCTGCTGCCCGCTGTTGGGGGCGGCGGTCCAGCGGAAATAACGGTTCATGGCCGTGCTGTTCAGGTCGTAGGCCGGATCGAGTTCGAGCTTTGAACCCAGTCCGATCTTGATCATACAGCTTCCGGCAGGAAGGGCCTGGCCGTGGTTGTCGTTGATCACGGGAATTTTGAGCCGGATCAGCGCATCGGGTTGCACATAATCAGCATCCAACGCGAAGCCCTGCTCGTCTACCAATGTAACGGCACCCAGCCGCGCATCGGCCATCACGGCCTGTCCGTTTGCTCCGGCACCCATGAGCACAGAGGCCAGAAACAGACTTCCGGTGAGGAAGCGCTTTATCATTTTTGATTTTTTCATGACGTGTATTTTGAAGGTTCAAAATAACCAAAGGGGTGGGTTGAATCACCCCTTTGGTGTTGGTGCTTAGTCGGCAGTGAAGATGATGGAATTGAAGTTGTTGCTCAGGTTCAGTTCACCGTTGGCTTTTCTCAACCGCGCGCTCAGCGGGAAAGTCGAGATGTCCGAGGTGTTGCGTGTAAGCGTTACGGCAATTCTTACGGTTTCACCGCAATTGATGATACCGGGTCCGGCGGCTCCACCTGCAGCTTTCTTGATCAGTGATACGAAAGCGGGATCACTGTTATCCACTTTCCAATTCGGGTTGTCGATCGCATAAGTGGTCGGCACAATCACCACGCTGGTGAGCGAAGTATTGAAGCTGATGTCGAAACCGGAAACCCTTGTGATGCGCAGGGTATCGCCCACAGCCGCATTGCCCGCAATCTCAGAGATGTTGTACACGATAGTCTGCGATGTACCGGGCGTTGCAAACAGGCTTCCGCTGATATCACTTCCCAGCGAGAGGTCGGTGGCGGTTCCGGTAGGTTGCGAAACGGTGGCGAGTACCGATGCGGTACAGTTGTTGGCATCAGTAACCGTGATGGTGTAGTTGCCGGCGGTAAGTCCGGTGAAGATGCCGGATGTGGCACCGCTTGTATTTACGGTAGGTCCTGCAATAGTGTAGGCATAAGGAGCAGTTCCGCCACTGCTGGTTACCGTGATGGTTCCTGTGTTGCCGCCGTTGCAGATGGCTGCGGTAGTTCCGGCAAGTGTCAGAACAAGCTGGGCAGGCTGGGTAATGGTCACGGTTTGTGTGGTTTCGCAGTTGCCTCCGATGGATGCATCGGCACTGGCAGTGGCTGTTACCGTATAGGTTCCGGGAGCAAATGGTGCAGTCACCACCTGGTTGGCACTGTTACGCACCACTACGGTGGTTCCGGCGCTTGCCACCACGGTGATATTGCCGTTGGCTGCTCCGAAGCAGGTCACATTCACTGCGCTCGCACTAAGGGTAACCGGCAGGGTGTAACGGAGTCTTGCGCTGTTGTTATTAAGGTCTTCATCGCTAACCGAAGCCGAAGAGTTGGTGATCACGATGGTAGCCCTTGTTTCTGAAGTACAGGAAAGCGTACCATTCACCTGCAGCTGGGCCGTACCTGCGAAATCGGCAGGAATCGGGGCAATCTGCACACCGGTAACAATCTGGCTGTCGGCCACGATGGCGGCGCTGAAATTGAAGTACTGGCTCAGCGGTGCGGTGGCCAGGTTGAAGCCCGAAGCCAGACGCATGCGTGTACCCAGGTTGATACGGAGGTTGATGGAGCTGGAAGGCACATCGGTAAACTGGTTCAGGTTGAACACCGGAACGTTCAGCTTGTAATCCTGACCGAACTGCAGGGTGTTGGCACTTTGAAGGGCGTCGGACAGGTTGGTAAAGAAGAGCTGACCTACGGCCGGATCGGCGATGGAGTTGCCGATTGTGACCGTTTGTGAGGCAGCGGGACTGGTGCAACCGCCGACAGTTTGCGTAACCGTGTAGGTACCTGCGGTACTCACCAGGATGGAGGCGGTTGTGGCGCCGGTGCTCCACAGCAGTGTTCCTGTAAAGTTGGAAGCGGTAAGGGTGAAGGTGTTGTTACCGTTGTTGGTTGATGAAATGGTGGGTGCGCTAACCTGTGCAGGCTGAGTAACGGTGGCATTGGCAGTAGCCGTGCAGGAGTTGGCGTCACGAACCGTAACGGTGTAGGGCGAACCCGCTGCATTTACGGAGAAGGTGTTGCCCGACTGGAAGGCGCCGCCGTTAAGGCTGTACTCCAGTGAACCTGTACCCCCTGAAGCGGTAACGGTCAGCGTGGTGCTGCCGCCGAAGCAGGCGATGGATCCGGCCGAAGCGCTGGCCGAAATGGCCGTAGGCTGAGAAACAGAAACGGTGTTGGAAGTGGCCGTACATCCGGTATTACCGGAAAGCCTTGCAGTTACAACATAAGAGGAACCCGCAGATACGGTGAAGGTGTTCGACGATTGGAATGAACCGCTGTTCAGGCGATATTCAACAGACGCACTGTTGTTTCCTGTGGCTACCGCTGTCAAAGTGGTGGTACCGCCGTTGCAGGAAATGGTTCCGGCCGAAGCGGAAACAGCCAAGGTGCAAGCGCCCTCGGAAAGTACCACCGAAGCGGTAGTAACGGAGCAGTTGTTGGCATCGGTTACCGTAAAGGTATAGGTACCGGCAAGCAGTCCGGTGAATACGCCGGTTGAGGCACCGGTAGTGTTGGTGGTGGTTCCGCTTGCAATAGCATACGTTTTGGAACCGGTACCGCCGGAAGCAGAAACGGTGATGGCACCGGTGCCACCGATGACGGTGATGGGTGTGCTTACAGAACCGGAGGCGGAAACAGCCGTAGGTTGTGTTATGCTTACAGCGCTGGCACTTGCAGTACAGCTGTTGGCGTCACGGGCAGTTGCTGTATAAGATCCGGCAGGAACCGTGAATGTGTTGCTGCTTTGGAAGGCGCCGCCGTTGACACTGTATTGCAGCGCACCTGTTCCACCTGAAGCGGTTACGGTTAGCGTGGTGGTGCCGCCATTGCATGAAATGCTTCCGGCCGAGGCGGAAACAGAAACTGCTGTAGGCTGGGTAACCACGGTAGCCGATGTGGCGGACAGGCTGCAGGATGTGTTGGCAGCTTCACGGGCGGTTGCAGTATAAGAACCTGCAGGAACCGTGAACGTAGTGCTGCTTTGGAAAGCGCCGCCGTTGATGCTGTATTCCAGTCCTGACCCGCCGGTAGCGGAAACAGTCAGTGTGGTGGTACCGCCGTTGCAGGAAATACTGCCGGCAGATGCTGAGACAGCAGTGATGCCGCAGGCTGGTGCTGCTATCACTTCAACGGTGGAGGTGGAAGTGTTGTCGGCTGTTAGGTCGCCGGTCAAAGCCGGGCCAGATGCCGATCCCGGAGCGACTCCGTTTGAAAAGAACAGGTTGCCCGAAATGGTGCTGGGGCCGCCAATGGTCACCCCCTGCAAGGCAATGAGAATGGTGCGCGTGGTCTGGGGAGGAATGTTATCGGTTCCGTTGGTAAGGCGGATCGTATTGCCTGTGGTTGTTGTTCCAACGGTAGTTGTGATAGCCCAGCCGCTGGGAAGTTGATGCCCCGAAATGGGGATGGTCACAATACTGGGAACTGAAATCTGAGGGCGGAGTTTGTAGGAGGGTACGGACAGTGATGCGTCGGTATTGCCGATGTCCACCTGCAGGAACACCGTACCGTTCTGATTGACGATGCCGGAGTTCAGCGTAAGCAGGTTGATCGAGCAGTTCTGTGCGGCTGCTCCCAGGATAGAGAAGACAACTGCAAAGCACAGCAGGAGTGATTTGATGATTTTCATTTTAGTTGTTTTATTGATCAATGTTTCCATGAATGACCCGAAACCCTGATATGGTTTTTGTCCGGGCTTTTCATGTTGTGTTGGTTTTTTGTTCCGGTTTTTCGAATGTCCGGGATGCATCCCATTGCATACATTCCAGGCAAAGAAATTACTGTCCGTTTCAGGATGCGGCATCTGCCAGGTATTTCAACTGTTGGCAGTGTAGCCGCTGCAGCGGTTTTTTTTGTACGGAAATCTGCGTGCGTTTCCGCTTAGTTCGAAGTACTGAATCCGGATACGGCGCTGTTGTTACCGGCAGTCGTATCACCGCCGCCACTCAGGTTCACACCCAGGTTTTGATTGGTACCTGTGCTGGTGGATGCCTTGCGTGTAGCCCGGAAACCTACTGCCGCTGCTCCGCTCTTTCCGATTACGATGCCGGCCTTGGATGTAGCGAACACATTGTTGGCATCTTCACGGAAATTCCAATCGCCGTTGTTGTTCGTTGTTCCGCCGAATACATCCGAAGAACCGTTGGTTCCCGACTGATTGGTGGAGGAAAGGGTCAGCCCAGGAACGGTAATGTTCCAACCGGAAATTTTAGGAATGGTGATGGTGATGATGCCGTTGGTGGAACCGGATCCACCCTCAAATATGTTCACCACGAAATCGAGACCCTGGCTTGGTGTGAACAAGGTATTGTCAATGTCTAACGTGGTGGTCAGGTCGGCACCCGACTGCAGATTGGTCACAACAGTGGCACCGTCGCCGGAGGTATTGGGGCGGTAATCGGGATTGGTAAAGTTCCATGCGTTGGTAAGCAGGCTGCAGGTATTGACAGAGTCGTTGCTGTACAGTGCATTGGTGGCACGGCTGCGGGTACCTGCATCCTGATAAGCACGGGCCAAACCGGTGTAGGGTGAGGCAAAGGAGGTACTGAAATCACCGGCAATAATGCAGTTCCGGTATAACAGCGAGTCCTGATCCATATTGGCCAAAGCCAGTGAACCATCCACATGCAGACCCACCTGATTGGCCATCAGAATACTATTGATAATCTTGAGGTCGGTGTTCCTGCGCAAACGGGCGCCGCGACGGAAACCTGTGGCAGTGGGAGTTACTCCACTTCCGGCAGTATTGCTGGCACAACGGAATGCGCCGATTTGTGTGACATTGTAGAATGAAGCACTTGTTTTGGGAACAACGCCCTGATTGGTGCCTACCGGATCGTTGTCAGATTCAAAACCTTCTGAAGTGGAAATAGAAGGGTTGTCGGAAATCGCAGGATCACGCACACCCAGGGCGAACTGTACGGTACCGCTATAGCCGAAATCGGTGTCGAAATCATCGTCAAGACCGCGATACGCTACAAGATGCTTGCAATTTACGGTTCCGCCAAACCACTCAAAGGAATCGTCGTTGGTGAATGAGCACTGCACATAATCGATGGTAGTGCCTCTTCCTACCGAGCCCATGGTAAGCCCGTTGATTTCATTGTTTGCCGAGAATACATAGCCGCCGAATTCAATGCGCACATATTTCAGTGTGCCGGAATTGTCGTTGTCGTTGTTGCCACCATAATAGGCATCGATGTTGTTGGCAGCAAAACCCTCGATCAGGATGTTGGTGCCCTGGTTGTTGCGGGCCTGACCGAGCAGAACGACACCGCCCCAGTCGCCGGGAGCACGGGACCCGGCTGCTTTGCTGGACGTGAATACAATGGGATTGCACACGGTTCCTTCGGCATTGATTTTGCCGCCGCGGGTCACAATCAGTGAGGAGTTGGCAATGGTTGCATCACCACGGATGATGGTACCCGGCTCGATAGTGAGGGTTACCAGGCTGTCAACATACACCACACCCTGAAGCAGGTAAACATTGTTGCTGGTCCAGGTGGTGTTGGACCGGATGTAACCGGCTGCTACGTTGACCGTAGTGGCGGGATAGGACGTGTTCTGCGGATCCCAGTTGGTCCAGCTTTCGGTCCACATCCTTGTAGGTGCGGGAGCAAAGGCTCCACGGTAGGATGTGACCTCAACCTGCGCCGCGGCGAACAGTACCGCAAAAAGCAGTGTGCTTGTCAGGAATTGTTTTTTCATAACTGTTTGTTTTTGTTTAAAAATTCTGGTTTGATGTTTTTGGAGGCGGGTCGGAAACCTTGGGTTCGTTTCGGTTATCATCGGGTTGGAAAACGGGCCGGTTTTTCAGGGTTTCAACCATTACCGGGAGGGCAAAGGAGTGACTAGTGTCCTTGCAGGACATCAATCACTGGTTCCGGAAATGAATCGTCGGATTTCAGTTTTCAACACGGGTTGCGGTGAAGGGATGCGGACGATGAGGTTCGGGTACTGCCTCATCTTCACTATGCAAACATAAACCGCCCGGATATCATCTGTGGAAAAATGCGGTTAACAAAAAGATACCAAATTGTTAAGGCATTTCGTACCAATCAGAACTTATAGGTGGCACTCAGCGTAATCACCCGTGCCGCGTTGGTCACCGAAAAGAAACGGTCTGCCGGTGTCAGTGAACGGCTTTGGTCGAAATCAAAATAGAAGCGCACCGGTTGTGCCAGCAGGTCGCGGGCATTGAGTTTCAGTTCCAAACGCTCCTTAAGAAAAAACTTGGCCACCTGAAGGTCCACCACCGTGCGCGCACGCTCGTAGATGTCGGCATCGTACACGGTTCCGGCTATGAAAATCCGGTCGCCCACACGATTCACCGAAAGCGTTGAAGACAGTCCCAGCTTATCATCGTTATAGCCGAGACTGGCATTGATCAGATAGGGCGACTGCCCCTGAAGGGCACGGTTGGTTACCAGCAACTTGGGATCAAAGAAGCCGAAGCTTCCAAGTTTCACGCTCGACTTCGTATAAGCCGCATTCGCCGACAGCGTAAGCCTGTTCCATACCGAGCTTTCCTTCGACACACCCAGTACCGTCGAAAGCAGGGTGCGGAACTCGGCTTCAATGCCGTATACTTTGGCCGAACGGGCGTTGGAATAGATGGCCAGATTGTCGAAAACCGGATTGGATACGATTTCAATCGGATTGGTAAACGATTTGTAAAAAGCCGACACGGAAAAAAGCTGTGCCTTACCCGGATAGAACTCGTACCTGAAATCGGCATTCTGCACAAGTGCACGCTTCAGTGTGTCAAAGCCTTCGTAGGTGTATTGGGTGACAAAGTCGTAGAACAGATAGGGAGCCAGTTCGCGGAATTCGGGCCTGTTGACGGTTTTGGAATAGCAGAGGCGAAGGTTCATTTTGGACGTGGCGGCATACACCAGGTTGACGGAAGGGAGCAGGTCGGTTACGCGGGTGTTGATATTGATGACTGTGCTCAGATCTTTCACCGAGTTCATTTTTTGCAGAAAGCTTTCCACACGGAGTCCGTAAATAAGGCGGAATTTTTTGAGAAAGCGCTGATCGGCCATAACGTATCCGTGCGTAAGGGCCGAGCTGGCATCGTAATCGGAGTTGGAGAGCGTACCGTCGGCCAGCATGAAGCCGCCCTTTCCGGATGCTATTTTGCCGAGATGGTCGGGCGTGAAGATCTGTCCTTCCCCTGCGCCAAGCAGCGTATAATCGAAATTCACGCCGCCGCCCTGATAAGGCACCAGGGCAAGCAGACGGCTGGTGAAGAAACGTGAGCGGTACTGGTAGCCCAGGCCTGCCTTGAGTTGCAGCGGATTGTTGCCGGGCCATGTGAGCGGCTGTGTAACATCTGCGCGGATGCTGTAGATGTTTTCATTCGAATTGGTGAAGAACATGGTACCGTTTCCTGCGGTTTGTGAGGGCACACCCAAACCGAAATTGGCCACCAGGTCGGGTGAAACCCCCGCATAGGAAGTGCGGGCCAGATTGGGAATTTCACGCCGCACTTTGCTGAAGGCCCCGAGCCAGTTGATTTTCGTTTTGTGCTTGCCTACCATATGGTCACCTGAAAGTTGCGAAGAGAAGATGCGGTTGGAAGTGAACCAGCGCACGGCATCGCGGACCACAAAGGTGGGATCGGCCGTATAATCGGGTGCACCAAAGCGACGGATCAGGCGGTTGTCGGTATTGATGCTCAGGTTGTTTTTCCAGCTGATACTGTTGCGGTTGTCGAGTTTGAACGAAAGATTGGCCAAAGCGGCCAGCACGGTTTCATTGTTGTAGAGCGAATCGCGGTAATTGCCTTTCTGGATGAGTTCACTGTTTGCTGGCGCGGTCAGGTCGAAGTCGTACGTATTCCGTTCACCGGCATTGAACGTGAAATTCTTGTTGTAGGTAAGCGAGAAAAGCCCACCGAAGAATTCCTTGTCGTTCCGCTCGATATTGAGGCCGCGCGCAATCTGGAAATTCATGTTGGGCAGTGCCGATGACTGGCGGATTCCCCACTTGAAACCGGAAAATTGCTGTGCCAGTTCTCCCCGTTGTGCGAAGGCCATGTTCTTTACATCGGCCGAAGAGGGAATGCCGGCGGGAAGGGCCCGCGTACCGTCATCGATGCCGAGCCAGTCATATTTTCCACGGTTTTCGGAACTGTAATAATCCCGACCGGTGGTGAGGTCGTTGAATCCCAGTCCAAAGCCGATGGACGTGAAACTTTTTGCGGGTATTGATTTGGTGGTGATATCGATGATGCCTCCGGCGAATTCGCCGCTTTTGTCGGGGATGGCGGTTTTGTAAATGATGAGGTTGTCGAGTATTGAAGAAGGGAAGATGTCGAAGGCGAAGGCCTTACGGTCGCTTTCGGTGCTGGGCAGGGGTGCACCGTTGATGAAGGCCGCATTGTAGCGGTCGTTGAGCCCGCGGATGATGGCGAAGCGGTCGTCCTGTATGCTGGCCCCGCTCACACGCTTGATCACATCGCTGGTGCTGCGGTCGGGGGTTTTACGGATCGATTCTGCGGAAATGCCGTCACTTACGGAAGCGTTGTTCTTTTGTGCAATCAACAGCGATGATACGGTTTCCACGCGGGCGCGGGTACGGGCCACCACCACCACTTCACCGGCATTGCCTTTTTTCTCGCTGAGCGAAAGGGTGATGGAGGTATTGTCGCCTTCCTTCACCACGATTTCCTCCACAATCTTGGGTTCATAACCCACATAGGATCCCTTGATGGAATAGGTGCCTGCGGCCAGTTTTCCGAAAGAAAAATTGCCGTTCTGGTCGGCAGCAATGTTCCGTGATTTTTCAATCAAGGTGAGTGTGGCATTGGGTAATACCTGCCCGGTTCCCGCGTTGATGACCTTGCCTGTGATCCTCCCCGTTTGGGCGATCAGGCCGTTGACTACAAGACAAAGAAAAAATAACCCGAAAACCTTGCGCATGGGAAAATTTGTTTCGGCAAAGGAAACGGGTCAATGTTGCGGCGATGTGAAGGAAATGTTACCCGAATATTAACAAAATGGGGACGGCTATAAATTTCTTCGGCGGCGACAACCAATCGAAATGCTGGTGTCTCGGCGGGGTTTTCGCCTCAAAGATCTTAAAACTCAATAGAATGATTTGCGAAACCCCGACGTTGAATAAGGGGTTGGGCATATTTATCGGTGGCTCTTTTATACGTCGGGGTTTCGCCAAAAGTGTATTTTTAATTAAATAGTCCGATGGCGAAAACCGCCGCCGGGACGAGAAAAATATAACATACCGGAAATTGATCTTCAACTTGTTATTTGTAGTTATAGAGATTGGATATCTGTATGTAATGGACCAATACCATTTGCCCAAACAGCTATCACATCGGCATTATACGGGGAAATTTTTGGGCTAAAAGTAACTTCACTTTCGTATAATTTCAATCCGGCTTTTTCGTA
>CAZZLI010000045.1:0-20772 GCA_964655055.1 uncultured Ferruginibacter sp. | reverse complement strand
CGGGCAGAATAGATAGACACAAGTGATCGCTTAGGCGAACACTTGCGCCAGATGGCAATCGGTATTAGGAAAAGTCGTTGTAATAAGACGGCGGGTCGCCTTAGGGCAGACCCGCCTTAGAAATTTGGAGTAGCCCATATACATTAGCGGCACTTCATTCAACATTTAACATTTACCACCCAACACTACACCAAAGTCCTTAGCATGAAAAACGACATCAAGGCCTGCCCTGCATGATCGCTCCACCGCCTCCCTGATAATTCTTCTCGATCGACTCGGTCTGGCGCATGATCTGGAACGCCCGCTCGGCATCTTCATAAAGGCCGTGCAGTTTTCGGGGAATATTCTCCATCAGCGCGTCTTTTTCATTCTGGTATTTGAATTGCAGGCTGCGCATGAGGTTCTGCTCCAGCTCGGCGGTGCTCATCTTGCCCAGGGAAGCGTAGTAGTTGAGTTGCTGCTGAAGATCCTTCTTCAGCGAAGCACTCACTTTCTTCGCAAGTACCGTGTCACCCGCTTCATAACAGGCCATCATGAACTGCATGCTGAAATAATCATGCTGCTGGTAACGTGAAGGCATGCCGTAGGGGAAATTGCTTTCCAGCAGGTTCTTGTCGCAATGCTGCAGCAGTTTCCGGGCTTCCTCCTTCTTTCCGCTTTGCGCCACATTCAGTGCGGCGGTGGCATAGGACTGGCGGATAGTGTTGAGATGGCGGCGGTTCTCTTCATCAAAATACACACCGGGTTTGTCGGCACTGCAGAAGCGGAACTTGTTCATCATCTTGTCCATCACCCAGGGGCGGTTCACGATACCTTCTTCAACGGGAACCAGCCTGTTGCTGAGTCCGTCCTGACGCAGATACTTGTCGAAGCCCAGATTGATGCGCTCGGAAGTGAAATAGATAGGGCGCCTCCATTTATTGGCGGCAATGATGTTGAGGATGGCCGATTCGTTTTTCTGCAACATGGTCTTGGGCAGATCGAACTGCAATTGGGCAACCACGCTGTCATCGGGATTGACCGTACCGTTCTTACGGACCAGATCCACATCCACAGGCACGGTCACTTTCTGTGTGGGGAAGGTGTTCAGCGTCATGTTGTCGCGCACCACGCGCACTTTCGAAGGATCATCGCTGCCGGCATAATCTTTCATCATGCTGTACAGGTCATAGGGCTTCGATGCATCGTAGGTGGGATCCTGTACCAGGTAGATGCCGTCGCGCTTCGATCCCTCGATCTGTTCCGCAGTCCAGATGGGATCGATGGGGTCGCTGTTGTTGACCTTGTAGCGCAGCTGGTTGATGTACCAGTCGATACCCAGCAGACTGGAATTGATCACCCGCACATCGCGGCGGATGCCCTCCACTTCCTGCGCATACCAGAGCGGGTAGGTATCGTTGTCGCCGAATGAGACCAGTATGGCATTGGGTGCACAGCTTTCGAGGTAGTTGATGGCCAGTTCACGGGCGATAAGTTTTTTGCTCCGGTCATGATCGTCCCATTCGGTTTTCGCCATCAACAAAGGAACTGCCGCAAAACAAATAGCCGCAGATACATAACCAGCTGCTGCTGAACCGGCAAAACGTGCAATCAGGTCTTTTACAAACATCACCCCGAGCCCGATCCAGATGGCGAAGGCATAGAAGGACCCCACGAAGGCATAATCACGTTCACGGGGCTGGTTGCCGGGCATGTTGAGGTACATGACAATGGCAATGCCCGTGAAAAAGAAGAGCAGGCCCACCACCAATCCGTCGCGGCGGTCTTTGCGGAACTGATAGAGCAGACCAAGCAGCCCAAGAATGAAGGGCAGGGCATAGAGCTTGTTGTTGGCCTTGTTGTTTTTCAGCGCATCGGGAATCCTGTTCTGATCGCCCAGAACCAGGTTGTCGATAAAGCCGATGCCCGACTTCCAGTTGCCGTCGCGCACATTGGCCATATTCACGCCCTGGATATCATTCTGCTTGCCGATGAAGTTCCAGCTGAAATAGCGGAGGTACATCCAGCCCAGCTGGTACTGGTTGAAGAACGCGATATTGTCGCCCATGGTGGGCTTGTTGGACCAGGCTCCGGTTTTGGGATCTTTGACGATTCCCGCAAAGCTGGCGTAATAATCGGCATGACCCTGTTCGTTGCCGGCATCCCACATCCGCGGGAAGAGGTGATAATCTTTCGACTCGTAATTCACCTTCTGCTTGATGCCTTTCTTCTCATAGCCGTTGGGTGTTTTGATGTAGGTTTCCTCGTAATCATATTCAGGCTGGTACTCTTCGCCCATCACATTGCCGGCGGTGAAATCGGTACCGTACATGATGGGGGTTTCACCGTACTGCTCGCGGCTCAGGTAACCGACGAGGGTAACCGGATTATCGACATTGTACATATCAATCGCCGTATCGGCATTGGAACGGATCAGCGTGGTGAGGTAGGATGAATATCCGAGCAGCATGAAGGAAAAGCTCCAGAGGCCCAGCTTGAGGAAGTTCCAGTTGCGACGGTCTGCCATGCGCATGCCGAGGTAAATCAGCACGGCCAGAAGAACGAAGAAGAAGGCGAATCCGACGAAGAAGGGCATTCCCAATTCATTTTTGAAGAAGATGTCGAAATTGCCGGCGCCCTTGATGGTATACTGGATGACGAACTTCTGAACGATACCCGTAATCACGCAACCAATCAGGAAAGCGATCAGCGTTCCTTTCTGGGTAACCTTGTAGCGCTTGAAATAATACACCATCACCATGGCCGGAATGGTTAGCAGGTTGAGCAGATGCACGCCGATGGAGAGCCCCATCAGGTAGAAGATGAGGATGATCCAACGGTCGGCCCCGGTAAAATGGCCGGTAATGCCCCTGGCTTGTTCTTCGGTTACAGCGTTCTCCCATTTGAGCATGCACCAGAACACGACAGCCGTGAAGAAAGAGGAAAGCGCATATACCTCACCTTCCACGGCACTGTACCAGAAGGAATCGGAGAATGTGTACGCGAGTGCGCCGATGACACCGGCAGCCATGATACCGAAGATCTGCTCGCCGCTCAGCGTTTCATCGCCTGCCTTATTGTTGCGCAGCGTGATCTTGCGTGCAAAATGGGTGATGCTCCAGAACAGAAAGAGGATGGTGAATCCGCTGGACAGGGCGCTCATCAGGTTGATGCCGGTGGCTGCGGTAGCGGGACTGAAGGGAACCATAAACAGCCGGCCAATCAACACAAAAAGCGGTGCGCCCGGTGGATGGGGAATCTGCAACTTGTAGGCGCTGGACGCGAACTCGCCGCAATCCCACAGACTGCCGGTGGCTTCCATGGTCATTACATACACGGCGCAGGCCAGCAGACAAACCGCCCATCCGGTGATATTGTTGATCTGTTTATAGCTCATAAAACGGAAAAATTGGTCAGGGGCAAATATACTCAGATTGTGGCTTGCTTTGCCCACAATCCGTTAATATTGAGGCCTCCGGAAAGTGGATACCATCCGGTTCCGGACAACCGCGCATCATGATCAGAAAAGCATTCCTGCAACTGCATACCGCCGTGTTTCTCGCCGGGTTCACCGCCATCTTCGGCAAACTCATCGGGTTGAACGAGGGGCTGCTGGTCTGGTACCGCATGCTGCTCACCGCATGTGCGCTGGCCTTACTCAGCGGAAAGAAAAAAATAGTGCCGGTACTTTCGCCGAAAGAAACGCTGCGGCTCTTCGGCGTGGGCGGCATCATCGCTTTCCACTGGATCTTTTTTTATGGCAGCGTCAAATACGGCAACATCTCCATCGCCGTGGTCTGCCTTTCGGCTTCCGGTTTTTTTTCGGCCCTGCTGGAACCCTTCATCATCGGAAGAAAAATCGCGATGGTTGAGTTATTGCTCGGACTGCTTTCCATGTCCGGTGTGCTCATCATCTTCGATTTCCATCCGCATCTGCAAACCGGTGTGGTGCTGGGCATCCTTTCGGCATTGGGCAGCGCCCTGTTTCCGATATTCAATAAGAAGCTCGTGGACCGTTACGACCCCGAAACGCTGACATTTTATGAAATGACCGGAGGGTTCCTGTTATTATCGCTCCTGATGCCGTTCTACCTGCGGTTCAACAACGGTTATTATTTCTGGCCCACCATCAACGATTGTTTATATCTGCTGATTCTGGTGCTGGTCTGCACGGTGCTCTGTTTCCACCTGCAATTCCGCGCGCTGAAGCATATCTCCGCATTCACGGTTAACCTCTCCTATAACCTCGAACCCGTCTACGGCATTATCCTGGCCTTCCTGTTTTTCCGGGAAAACGAGAGCCTGCACCGTTACTTCTACCTCGGCGTTGCACTGATTCTCTTGTCGGTAGTGCTGCAAACCAAGAGGGTGTGGAATCAGAAAAGGAATCTGGCTTAAATAATTGATTAAGAACTACTTATGAAGCGTTTAGGCAAAGGGAGTCAGGTAGAATAACAGTAAGCCCCCCGGCGCTGAACAGGGCTTGTTCGGGTTTACCGACAAATAATGGTAAATCCTTCAGCAGAAAAGAAATTATTACTTACCTTCGCCGTCCAAAAAAATCGATAAAGATGGCCAGAGTATGTCAGGTGACCGGTAAGAAGCCCATAACGGGAAACAAGGTTTCGCATTCCAACATCAAGACCAAGCGCAGGTTCCTGCCCAATCTGCAGACCAAGCGTTATTTCCTTGCCGAAGAAAACCGCTGGGTTACCCTGAAAGTTTCTTCGGAAGCCATCCGCACCATCAACAAGAACGGACTGCTTTCCGTAGTCAAGGAAATGCGTCTCGCCGGAGCCAAGGTTTGATAATACCCCGGGCATCGCGCAACAACAACACCAAGCACTTTATAACACAAGCAATATGGCAAAGAAAGGCAACAGGGTTCAGGTGATTCTGGAGTGTACCGAACACAAGAACAGCGGCAAGGCCGGAACCAGCAGGTACATCACCATGAAGAACAAGAAGAACACCCCCGAAAGGCTCGAGTTGAAGAAATTCAACCCTATCCTCAAGAAAGTCACCCTGCACAAGGAAATCAAGTAATCGGAACGGTCCCACGACCCGACCACTAACCATCTTACAACCAACCGACCATGGCAAAAGCAGCAAAAACGGCGATCAAGACCAAAGACCAGAAGGCCGCAGCCGAAGCGAAGAACTGGAGCAAAGTGATCCGCGCCGTCCGCAGTCCGAAAACCGGAGCCTATACCTTCAAGGAGGCAATCGTTCATAAAGACAAGATCAAGGAGCACCTGGCCCAGTAAGCCGGTTTCCTGAACAATAACGCCGCTGTCCCGTCACCCGCCGGGGCAGCGTTTTTTTATCCGGCATTCCGGAACCCGTTCACCGATTCGAAACGCTCAACCCCTTTTGTATGGGACTATTTGAAAAGTTCTTCGGAAAAAAGCAGCAACAGGAATCACTCGACCAGGGTTTGCAGAAAACCCGTCAGGGATTTTTTGAAAAAATCTCCAGGGCGGTAGCCGGCAAAAGCACCGTCGATGCCGAAGTGCTCGACAACCTGGAAGAAGCCCTGGTCAGCGCCGATGTGGGGATTGAAACCACGGTCGAAATCATCGGCCGCATCGAAAAACGGGTTGCGCGCGACAAGTACCTCAACACTGAAGAACTGAACGGCATCCTGCGCAGCGAAGTGGAAGACATGCTCACCGATGCCGGAGAAGGAAACGCCTACCTGAACTTTGAACTTCCTGCCGGCCATCACCCGCATGTGATTCTGGTGGTGGGTGTGAACGGAGCGGGTAAAACCACCACCATCGGCAAGCTGGCTCATAATTTTTCTCTGGCCGGAAAATCGGTCTTGCTGGGTGCGGCCGATACCTTCCGGGCTGCCGCCATCGATCAGCTCAGCATCTGGAGCGAACGCACGGGGGTGCCGATTGTTAAAAAGGAAATGGGAAGCGATCCCGCATCGGTTGCTTACGATACCGTCATCAGCGGTGTGGCCCGCAAGGCCGATGTGATCATCATCGATACAGCAGGAAGGCTGCATAACAAGGTGCACCTAATGGATGAACTGAGCAAGATCCGAAGGGTGGTTCAGAAAGTGATTCCGGAAGCGCCGCATGAAGTGTTGCTGGTACTCGACGGCAGCACGGGGCAAAACGCCATCGAACAGGCCCGGCATTTTACGGCAGCCACCGATGTTTCGGCACTAACCATCACCAAGCTCGATGGCACGGCCAAGGGCGGTGTTGTACTGGCAATCGCCCAACTGTTCAAGATTCCGGTGAAATTCATCGGCGTCGGTGAGAAAGCTACAGACCTGCTGGTATTCAACAAGAAGGATTTTGTCAACAGCTTGTTTGACAAGGGGGAGAAATAATACGAAAGCGACTTTACTTTTAGCCAAAAAAATTCCTCATTTAATGCCGATGTGATAGCTGTTTGGGCTAATGAATATGGTTCGTCCCAGATATCCAACAGATATAACGTTGTTGAATACCTTAAAAAAAATCACTTCGCATATTTTCGCTTTCGCGAATCACAAAATCAACATCGCATCCCCGTAACTGAAGAAGCGGTATTTGTCCTTGATGGCTTTCTGGTAAGCCGCCATGATGAGATCGTATCCGCCGAAGGCGCAGGCCATGATAAGCAGACTGGTCTTGGGCAGATGCAGGTTGGTGACCATGGCATCGGCGATGGAGAAATTATAGGGCGGGTGGATGAACATGTTGGTCCAGCCCTCGGCAGGTTTCAGCAACTTCTGCGCGGTGAATGACGATTCCAGCGAACGCATGGTGGTGGTACCGATGCTGCAGATGCGTCGGCCATCGGTTTTGGCCTTGTTGACAATGCTGCAGGCCGTTTCATCGATGGCGAAATATTCCGCGTCCATCTTATGCTTGCTCAGGTCTTCCACTTCAATGGGTCGGAAGGTGCCCAGACCGGTATGCAGGGTGGTTTCGGCGAAACGGATGCCTTTGATTTCCAGCCGCTTGATCAGTTCCTTGCTGAAATGCAGTCCGGCAGTGGGTGCGGCAACCGCGCCCTCGTTCTTGGCATAAACGGTCTGGAAGCGCTCCTTATCCTCTTCATCGGGTTTGCGCTTGATATATTTGGGTAGCGGCGTTTCGCCCATGAAGTCGAGCATTTTGCGGAATTCGGCTTCGGTATCGTCCCAGAGGAACCGGATCGTCCGGCCACGGCTGGTGGTATTGTCGATGACTTCGGCCACCAGTTCATCATTATCGCCGAAATAGAGTTTGTTGCCCACACGGATTTTCCGGGCGGGATCCACAATCACATCCCAAAGCCGGTTGGGGCGGTTCAGTTCGCGGAGCAGGAATACTTCGATCTTGGCGCCGGTCTTTTCCTTGCGGCCATACATGCGGGCGGGAAACACCTTGGTGTTGTTCACCACCATCACATCCTTGTCGTCGAAATAATTGATGATATCGCGGAAATAACGGTCTTCGATTTCTCCTGTAGCGCGGTGCACCACCATCATTCGGCTGTCTTCCCGTTTCTTGGCGGGGTTCTGGGCAATCAGGTTGAGCGGAAGGTCAAAACGGAACTGGCTTAATTTCATATACGAGTTGGTGTTTTTTAGTGTTCAACAGGAATATTCTTGAGCGGTCAGGGTTGATCGGGAATTTCCGAAACGGGCATAATGGATGAAACTCTTTTTGGAATTGCTGCGTGCAAGGGGCCGGAAAACGAAGAATGGATGGTGGAGTATTCCGGATTTTGCTGCATGATGTGTTGTCAACATTGAAAAATTGAAATCATGCAATACCATCCGGTGAAGGCACAGAAAGCCGGTGAAGGCACATATCATGTTACGGCATGATTTTCAAAGGCTGCAAAGTTAGGCTATTGAACCCAAATACAGGCTATTACGGGAAAATAATCCCGGGTTAGCCCGGTAGCCGCTGACCGGGCATGGCCGACAGGAGTTCGCGGGTGTAGGGATGGGCCGGGGCCTTGAACACCGCTTCGGCTTCGCCCGACTCCACAATTCGCCCGGCCTGCATGACCAGGATCTCGTCGCTGATATAACGCACCACCGACAGGTCGTGTGTGATGAATAAAGCGGTGAAGCCCATCTCGCTGCGGAGTTCGTTAATCAGGTTCAGCACCTGCGCCTGCACACTCACATCGAGGGCGCTCACACTTTCGTCGAATACGATGAAGGAAGGCTCGAGGGCCAGGGCGCGGGCGATGCAGATGCGCTGCCGCTGTCCGCCGCTGAACTGATGCGGATACCGGTTGAAATCATCGGGCCGCAGATCAACTTTTTCCAGCAACCAGGCCGCCTTATCCTTCCTAGACCGTTGCCCCTGCTGCAGCCGATGCACCGTCATCGGTTCCACAATAGCCTGACCGATGGTTATTCGCGGATTCAGTGAACTGTAAGGATCCTGAAACACCACCTGCATATCTTTCCGCACCGTTCGCAACGCACGCTGATCAAGCTGCGAGAGATCGGTACCGTTGAGCAAGACCCTTCCTGAATTGGGTTTGACAAGCCGGAGGATGGCTTTGCCCAGCGTGGTTTTTCCGCAACCGCTCTCCCCTACCAATCCCACCGTTTGTCCGCGACGCACAATAAAACTCACCCGGTCAACCACAGGTCTTGATACCGCTGAAACGGATGAAAACAATCCCGATAATTTTCGTTTATAGGCAACCGTTAGTTCCTCCACAGCAAGCAGGATATCCGCATTACCGTCTTTTGGAATCAACGGTGAATTCATACCGACTCCTTCATGTGCAGTAACAGGTGTACCGTCCGGATGCATGAAATCGGCCACCACCGGAAGCCTCACTCCACGGGGCTTTCCCGCAGGGCGGCACGACAACAAAGCCCTAGTGTAGGGATGCACGGGGTTTGCAAGGGTTTGCGCCGTTTGCCCGGCCTCTACCAACTTACCGCGATACATCACCAGCATACGGTCGGCATAATCGGCCACCAGGGCCAGGTCATGGGTGATCAGCAGGATACTCAACCCTTCTTCCTGCTGTAACTGACGGAGCAGTTCAAGGATGGTTTTCTGAACCGTCACATCAAGGGCCGTGGTGGGCTCATCGGCAATCAGCAGCGATGGGCCGCAACTGATGGCCATGGCAATCATGACGCGTTGCTTCTGTCCTCCGCTGAGTTGATGCGGATAACTGTCATAGACCGAAGCCGGATCGGGCAATCGTACTTTTTCAAAAAGTTCGAGACAACGGGTTCGGGCATTGCGCGCATCCATGCCCAGATGCAAACGAAGCACCTCGGCTACCTGCCGACCGCAACTGAGCAGGGGATTCAGTGCCGTCATGGGCTCCTGAAAAATCAAAGCGATCTTTCTTCCCCTGACGCGGCGCATGGAGGGTTCCGGCAAGGATAAGAGATCCGTAGCCGCATCATCGTTTTCGGAAAAACGGATGAATCCGTTTGCCCGTGCTCCCGGAGGCAAGAGCCGCATCATGGAAAAAGCCGTGAGGGATTTTCCACTGCCCGATTCTCCGACCAGGGCAACGGTTTCACCCCGGCCAATTGAGAAGGAAACATTATCGACCGCTTTCTGCGGCGAAGCTCTTTCACCGAAAACAACCGAAAGATTCTGGATGTGCAGCAGAGGGTTCATGATGAACTCCGTTCGTTGGAAAATATCCGGAGGCTATTAGAGGTCGGTTTTGAGGATGCGGCTTCTGGTCCACACCAAAAACACCACGAGATAAATGATGCAGAGTAGCAATCCCAGTTGCCAGTAATCGGAAGGCATGATCTTGGAACTTTTGGCAATCCGCGAAAGCGTGGTCGAGGGCATGTGCAGCAGGCCGTCGGATGCGTTCATCGGCAGGTAATCGCCCAGATTTCCCAGATCGCGGTTATGATCTGCTTTCAGCCGAATGGAAAAAATTTCCAGCAGGGCGGCGATGAAATTCTCAAGCCAGAGATAGATGAAATAAACGCCGATGGCGAAGCCGGTTTTCCGTACCAGCACCGAAATCAACAGGGCAATCATGTTGTAGGAAATCGCTTTCAGGAAGAAGAATCCGATGGGGGCCATGGCAGTGAACGATACGGAAATGCCCGATGCCAGCCCGAATCCCAGCGCCGTAAGAAAAACAACCACGGTGGAAAGCAGGGCCGCAATCAACGCCATGGCTATCTTCACATCAATGAACTGCCGGCGGCTCCAGCCATCAATGATGTTCTGCCGGTGCGTTCGGAAGCTGAATTCATTGGTCATCAGCATGATGAGCAAAAGTCCGGGAAGCAGCAGGAGGTATCCGGCCACATAACTGCAGGTTTGCCAGACCATATCGAAATCATAGGGCGAGGTGCCGGAAATGATTCCGGTGGGATCGGCGGGATCCATCACTTTTTTCTTGAAGGAGTACACCACATAATTCGCACCGACGATGCCCAGCAGGAAAAACAGGCTGACCGCAGCGAAGGGGGTGTAATTCCGCACCTTCATCCACTCCACCCGCAACAAATGCAATAGGTTCTTATTCATGGGTAAGTTCAAAAAATTTCGACTCAAGACTTTTCTTCTTCAGTTGCAGGTGCGTGAGTACCACTTGCTGTGAAAAGAAATGCCGGTTTACCGCAGCGGCATCCGCCATGCCGGCCGGAAAGGAAACTTCCACAAAGCGGTCGATTTGACGCAGCTGGGTATGTCCCTGCAGCGATTGTGCCGCGAGCATCAGTTGCTCCGGGTTTTCAGCGCCCAATTCTACAATGTCCTCGTTAGAAAGGATTTCACCTACTTCTCCGGCAGCCAGCAGTTCTCCCCTCTTGAGGATGGCCACATGCGTGCATACTTTCTCCACTTCATCGAGCAGGTGGCTGGCCATGATGATGGTCTTGCCCTGCGCATGCATTTTTTTGATAAGCTCACGGGTATCGGCAATGCCTTCGGGGTCAAGACCATTGGTCGGCTCATCGAACACCATAACCTGCGGATCGCCCAGCAAACAGGAGGCGATGGCAAGCCGTTGCTTCATACCCAGCGAATAGGTACTGAAGCGGTGTTTCCTTCGGGCATCGAGTTGTACCATCTGCAGCACCCGGTCGATATCGTTTTCGCCCCGCTGCTTGATGGCGGCGGATATCTGCAGGTTTTGCTCGGCGGAAAGATAGTGGTAGAAGTTGGGTGTCTCCAGAAAGGTGCCGATGTTGCGGCGTTGTTCGGCAGAGGGCATCTGGCCGAAGAGGGAATAGCTCCCACTGTCTGAACGGAGGATGTCGCATAGAATACCGAGCAGCGTTGTCTTGCCGCTTCCGTTGGGACCCAGGATGCCGAATACCGAACCCTGCGGCACACGGAAACTCACACCCCGCAAGGCCTGGATACGTCCGTAGCTTTTATGGATCTGATTGACTTCCAGAATGAACATGCCCGCAATTTTCGGGAAGATAGGGTTTTTAGCCGGAAGGCAGATGCGCATCATGCCATACCGAACTGAATGCACCAAGAACGGCTTTACCCGAGGGATTGAAGCGCAACTTGTGTATGCCCAGATTAAGAACATCGACGGGCAATACGCGACGATGATGGGGATTGAGGGTTCCACCCACAGCCCCGGGCAATGCGGTGGCGCTATACTGGTATTCCGCATCCACGAGGGTGCCCCGCGGATACATGATACCCGGAATGCCGCCGCCGCGTATGTCGAGTGTTTCGGGATGCGCCAATCCCAGCGTATGGCCGAATTCATGCGCAGCCGTGGTAGAACTCTGCAGCAGGTTGTCGAGCTTGAAATAACCGGTATTCGATCCGATATCGTCCACAAAGGAGATGTTGCCTATAACATGATGTTCTACCCGAAAATAATTACGGCGCGGATTGTCGTTCTCCCATACATCGGCAGGAACAAGCCCCGGAGCCCAGTTGCCGCTGATACGGAACTCCAGCCGGTAAGCACGGCCCTGGTTCAGTACAGGTTCATTCACTTCATTCCAGTGCAGGGCGATGTCGGAGGCGATGCGCCGGCTGATATCCCCGTCGGCCGCATTCCCGTAAAAGAACAGGTCGGCATGCAGGAGCATCAGGTCTTCGGCTTCAATCAGTTCCAGCTCACCCATATCCTAAGTTTAACACAAAATACTCCATCGAATAGAATGTTCAGTTATGGATGTCAGTTTTTGTAAAAAGGTTATCCTGAGTCTGAGACGTTATCCTGAGTCTGAGACTCAGGACAACCAAGAGAACACGCAACGTGCCAACTCCATGAACGCTGCAAAAGATTTACCTTAGCCTCCAAAACGATTTTGCATGGCCCTTCTTCCTCAATTGATCTTCCTGCTGCTACTTGCCGGCGGAACCATCTGGTTCGCAAGGAACATCGGCAGCATCCGGCGCAATATCCTGGCGGGAAGGCCAGAAGCCCCTATGGGTGACGCGGCTTCACGAATGCGGAACCTGCTGCTGCTGGCACTGGGTCAGAAGAAAATGTTCCGCAACATCCCTGTCGCACTGATGCATCTGGTGATTTATGCGGGGTTCATCATCATCAATATCGAAGTGCTTGAAATCGTGCTCGATGGACTATTCGGCACCCACCGGTTGTTCATGCCCCTGCTGCCGGACGGCTTGTATACCTTCCTGATTAATTGTTTCGAATGGCTGGCCCTTGGCGTGATTGCCGTATGTGTGGCCTTTCTCGTTCGCCGCAATATCATGCGCCTCCGCCGGTTTGTGAGCAGGGATCTTGACGGGTGGCCACGTTCCGATGCCAATTATATCCTCATCGCCGAAATCGTGCTGATGAGCCTGTTCCTGATCATGAACGCATCCGACCGCGCCCTGCAGCTCCAACAGCATCCGCACTATGCCGATACCGGCAACTTCATCATCAGCGGACAGATAGCCCCCTGGTTTTCGGGATTATCTGCAAGTACACTGGTGGTTATTGAACGGGGCTGCTGGTGGCTGCATATCATCGGCATTTTCCTCTTCCTGAATTATCTTCCCTACAGCAAGCACCTGCACATTCTGCTGGCTTTCCCCAATGCCTATTACTCCCGCAGCGGTTCCGGTGCGAAGATGACGAATATGGAATCTGTGCAACAGGAAGTGAAATACATGATGCAACCCGAGCTGGCCCCCGCCAATCCGGAGAATACGGTTATGAAATTCGGTGCCCGGGATGTGTTTGACCTGAGTTGGAAAAACCTGCTTGATGCTTACAGCTGTACCGAATGCGGTCGCTGCTCTGCCGCCTGCCCCGCCAATCAAACGGGCAAGCTGCTCAGTCCGCGCAAGATCATGATGGACACGCGTGACCGGCTCACGGAAGCAGGTCGTAACTTAAGCAAGGACGGCAGTTTCACCCCCGACGGGAAAACCCTGCTCAACGATTATATCTCCGTGGAAGAGTTGCGGGCTTGTACCACCTGCAATGCCTGTGTGGAAGAATGTCCCGTGAGCATCAGCCCGCTCGACATCATCCTGCAACTCCGCCGCTCGCTGATCATGGAAGACAGTAATGCGCCGGCCGAATGGAACAGCATGTTCGGCAATATCGAAAACAATTTTGCGCCCTGGAAATTCAGCCCCGAAGAACGTACCGCCTGGAAGAACGATTAAGCAGGGGCAGTACAAGAAATAAAAAGGGGAAATCAACGATTGGAAGGCGGACCCTTGATCTGCAGGCTGCCTCCTGTGTTCACGTGCATTGTGGCTCCCTGACGGATACTGAGTTTTCGGCAAACAGCCTGCACGCCGTTTCCTACTAAAGGGAAATTCGAGACACCCGGCGCAATATCCACATCGGTGAATTCATCCGGAAGGGTTTGGCAGGTCCAGTTTGCAGGATCTTGCCAGAGGTTACTCGCCGCACTGGTCCAGCGAACTGAAAATTTCAGCGTGTATTCATTACTGTAACTGATGTTGCCATTATTGGTGATGCGGCAGCGGAAACTCCGCCCGTACCAGGAAGTGGGCGGCGTGATTATACGCAGCGAGTCGCTGCCTGTTCCGGAAAAACCGCTTCCATCGGTAACAGGTACATAACTGCCGCCGGAGCTCATCTCCCATTGATAGGCACTTCCCGGAGCTGTGGTACCGAGGGCAAAAACAGGACTGCTGCCCGGACAAACCGATGCATTGCCAACTGTCCAGCGTCGGAATAAGAAATTGTTGGTATGCAACCATTCGGGCTGGTCTTCATCGGGATTCACTTCCAGCACCAAACTGTTGTTCCCAAAAAATCCGGCCGCAGGTATCGTGTAAGATATGACCACACTGTCGCGGGAAGCGAGTGGAGCATAACGCCGTCCGTCGGAACGGTTTTCAAAAGCAGTAACTGTGCCATCCTGTGCCGTGATGAGAAGCCGGGCCTTAAGGCTGTCAAACCCTACCGGCGATACGCAGGCAAAAGCCACGCGCAGTTTCAGGGTATCCTCCACCGTCAGGTCATCCTGCGTTCCGTAAACCAGATTGGGCGCCACCAATCCCTCCGGAAGCGGATCAGCATTCAGCATCCAGTGGGTAAGTTGTGCAGTGCGACCTTGGACGGTATCACGGTTATACATTCGCATACGCAGGTAGGGGTAGGTTGCGGCATCAATAAAGCTGATCGACGTATCGCGGCTGTTATACACCTGGGCCAGTACCACCTCATTACCGCTGCCGTCTTCGCCCAGCAGTTCAAAGCTTCTTGTTGTGGTATTGGATCCGGCTAGTGGCTTCTCGCCCCATTTGAACCGGTTCCAGGCTGCTACCGGACCCATTCGGGGTGAGGTGAACGAACCTGAAGTTTCCTTACCACCGATCTGAATGGCTTCGGAGATATAGGAATTCTCGTTGTCACCAACCAATTGTTGTGGAATGAATCGTGTCGTATCGCCCTTGCGGAATACAAAGAGGAAGGGCAGGTTCCGGGTAAAGCGGTCGATTTCATGCAAACCCATTTGATGGAACCTGTGCCAGAGTGTCTTTCCCCGGCCTGCATTCACCGAATCGGCCTTCCACTGGTCGATGAAATGACCGGTATTGTAAGTCCATCCCAGATTTGAGATGGATACATACATGCCATTGGGAATGTTGTTGAGGAAATCGGCGGCCTTGCGACGGTAGCTGCTGTCGTAATAGGGAAATTCAAACGAGTTGCGAGTGGGGGAGCCGCAAACCGGCCAGCTGCCGAAACGCCCGTTGCCGCCGGTATTTACGTTTTTCCACGGCGTAAGTGTCAGCGAATCATAGACCAGGATCTGCAGCGAACGGTAGTGGCATCCGTACTGTTCAATCTGGTTGTTTTCTATGTTCACATTGATCTGATCCCAGTCGTAATAGGGATAGAGTCCGGTGCGGATCAGCAGTTTGCGCGACACATCCCTGTACCCGAAACGATAGGTTGTGCTGTCGATGAGCATCTTGTCGAACGCACCGTTGGCATATTGGTAATAGTGCGACTGGCTAAACCCACCGGCGGTATTGGCAATATAGGTGAAGGAACTGCTGAGCCAGCGCGTATCGTCTGTTACAGGACCTGTGGCCACGCGCCAGTAATAGACGGCACTGTCGCGCAGCGTGATGCCAGGAACAAAACGAACCAGACCACCCTTGCTGCTTACCCTGCGCACCAACTTGAGCGGTGAGTTGAACCGCTGCGTGGTATCGAGTTCCATCACATAGTCGCGCATGGGCGCCAGCGGATTTACGGTATAGCAACTGAGCACCGGATCAGGTGTTCCCACAAGCGCATATTCGGGCGGATAGAGCGGCCGCAACTGATCATCAAGAATCCGGAATTCCTTGATCACCTGATTGTTCTGTTCGGAGAGTTCAGGCAACCGGTTATCAGGATCCACGGTCACCACAAGCTGGTTAAGTCCGCTGTCGACTGCAGGATCGATTGCAATCTGCACCTGCACGCTGTCGCTGAATCTTTTGACATCAACGATAAAATCACCCAGAGGAATTGATGTGCCGTCGGGCCGTTTCCGGACGATGCGCACCGGAACAGAATCGTTCTCGGCCTTACCGATGTTCAGCACCCGAACCTTAAGTGTAATGCGGTTGTCGGCAGAAGTTACCGGATCGGGTGAAAGACTAATCAATGAGTCCTGTATGAGCAGATCGGGGGCGGAATGTGGATTCAGACGCAAAGCCGGATCACCATGGAGGGTGATTTCTTCCAGATGGGTCTGGGCGAAATAATCGAGCGGATAGCTGTCGTTCATCGTAATGGCGGCGGCCTGCATCATCCTGCCCAGGGTTTCGCCGTACATGCGGTAACTGAAGTTGCGGTAGAAGGCGTTGTTGAAATAATTCAACTGGGTGGGAAGCCCGAAATGAGTGCTGGCAATATAGCCGATGCTTCCGCGCTGATCGGCGAGTACGAATTTTTCCGACAAGGTGCCTTTGCTCACAGCCCGAAGGGTATCGAAGATGAAGAGATCGCCGCTGTTACATCCGTTGATGATCATCAGCGGATAGCGGCCGGTATTGTCGTAGCCCTGCGGATTGTCGAGGTTGAATTCGATACTGTTGGGTGAAGAGTGCCCGAAGTAGTCGATTACGCTAAGGCCTTCGCGGAAAAGCTGGTCGAGCGTCTTGCCCGAACCTTCAGCCGTGTTCAGTCCGGTATTCTGGTTGAACGAATGCACATTACCGCCGAAAAACGTATCGCTGGCCAATTTGCGGTAGGCATCCATGTAGCTGTTGATCTGAAGAGCCAGGCTGGCATTATCGAGCCCTCCGGTGAGGTGGGCAAGATTCTTCATCCACCCTTTGCCCGAAAGGGTTTGGTTGCCGCTTTTCTGCGCCAGCTCAAACTGCTTTACTTTTTCCAGATATACGCCGATCTCAGCGCCGGTGATTGCTGAAAGCCTGCCTACGGGCAGAAGGGGATATTTTCCTAAACGTGATGCCGTAAGAAGATTGTCTGATGCCGGTGTACCGAATGTAGGCAATAAGGCCAACTTGCCGATGTTGGGATCCGATTCGTTCCGCCGGAACTCGGTGTACTTAAGTCCCTTGCCGATCAGAAAGAGATAGGACGGCGGTAGGGCATAACGCGCCAAGGCCATGGAAACAAAATTTCGGATGGCCAGCGGATGATGCTTGATGCCGAAGGCGAACTGGTCGGTAAGTTGCGTGATATCGATGATGGTTGCATTGTACCCACCCCCGGCCGCCGATGAACGATACTGCCGGTAGCGCTCCACCTGGTTGAGGCCCGACGCATCGCTGAACAAAGATGGATGCGATACGATCAGGTAACTGCCCTGGTTGGATGAAAGCGCATAATCGGTGAAGGTGCGTGCGGTCAGCCTGCTTACGTTAAGCACTGCAGAAGAAGAAGCGCTGAGCAGGAACATCCTGCGGGCCTCGACGGTTGCCGGCAACAGAAAGCGCACCTTCCCCTGAAACACATCGCCGATGATCCGCAGGTCGTTTGCCGTATCCAGCAGTACGGGAGCAACCCCGCCGGAATTGAAATCGGAAATCTCGAGATAGCGGGGCCCGCCGGCAGGCATTTCAAAATAAAACTGCGACTGGTTGCTGAAACTGAACTGACGCGGATAGGTGAGGATCCAGGAAGCGATAAGAATATGGTCGCCGGAAGCCCCATTGTGCGAAAAGCTTAATGTAGCGGTATCTCCGGAAAATGTATTCAATGAAATATTGCCTACCGATAACCGGGCATTGTTGAATCCACTGACGGACCGGGTGGCAATCAGCGAATTGTTGAGGCTGACGGATACCGTGCGGCTGACCTTTGTATTGCCACATAAGGTGATATCCACCGAAGCGGGAGTACCGGGACCGTATACACGAAGTCCGGTTGTACGGTCTGTATAAACGGTTCCGTTGAGAATCGGCTCACCGGTCCAACCCTCTCCGGTTTCGTAAGAAGCCGAGTGGATGAGTTCGGTGAGGGTCACACCGAAACCTGCATTCATCCGGTCTTTGTAAAACCGTTCGAACCGGTGCATGAAAAAGGGTTCAGGGGTAAGGGTATTTCCTGAAATGTTATTCGCAACCGCAGTGTACCGTTTATTACTGCCTGTACTATTCACGGTGAGGAAATAAGCGGAGGTATCGGTGTACAAACTCCAGCGGCTGCTCATCTGCAGCGAGTCGAAGCGGTAGAGCCAGGTATCGGCAGTGCCATCGTTGGGCTGGCCATAACATTCCAGAAATCCCGAAGCGGGCAGCACCCCCGTAGCCTGAGAAGTAAAGAGGGGCAGTTCCACCCCGTTGCGCCAGAGTTGGAACTGCTGCACGGGAATGTTACCCAATCCTGCAGCGGCAAGCACGGGCTGATTGATGCGCAGGAGGCCGGATGCGCCTACCGAAAACTTATAGTAGGTTTTGGAATAGTCGATCCATTCGTTATTGAACGGTTGCGTGTAGCCCGACAATACGCTTGCAACCAAGGCCAATAAAAGAAGGATTCTTTTCATATTACCCGTCGTTAATCTGATCTTCATGTTCAGGTCCGTCAGGGGAGCGATAAAAAGGTCGCATTCCAGCAGCAGATCCGATTATCCAAAACCATGCACCTCCCCATTTAGGGGGTTGCCCCTGCATAACGCCTAACTACTTCATTTAGTATGAGTTCCGGCATTAGTGAATATTTCAACGCTTTTCACCGCCTCTTGCCCAAACCTCGGATATTTGCAAAAATTGAACCATTGTTTTACCGGAACCGGGGTCAATGGCAGGGGATGAACTGAAACAGAGTTAAAATTCCTCATTTTTCGTCTGAAATACCCTGCCTGTTCTACTTAAGAAAGCCTAATGGACCGGAAAACATCAACAACAGACCGCCTTTTGCTACAATTATGAACAAGCTGATTGACGAACTTACCTGGAGGGGATTGGTCCAGGATATGATACCCGGAACCAAAGAGCAACTCGAAAAAGAGTGCACCACCGGCTATATCGGCTTCGACCCCACGGCCGACAGCCTGCACATTGGCAGTCTGGTGCCCATTCTTTTACTGGTTCATCTGCAGCGGCATGGCCATAAGCCGGTTGCCCTGATCGGAGGCGCCACAGGTATGGTGGGCGACCCCAGCGGTAAGAGCGAGGAGCGCAACCTGCTGAGCGCCGACATCCTCCAAAAAAATATTGAAGGCGTAAGGGCCCAGCTCGATAAATTTCTTGACTTCAACCCGGCCCTGCCCAATGCGGCTGAACTGGTCAACAACTACGATTGGTTCCGCGACATGCATTTCCTCGACTTCATCCGCGATGTGGGCAAGCATATCACCGTCAATTACATGATGGCAAAGGACAGTGTGAAAAAACGCATCGAGGGTGAAAGTGGCATGAGCTTTACGGAATTCAGCTATCAGCTGGTGCAGGGCTACGATTTTTACTGGCTGCACCGGCATAAGAACTGCAAGTTGCAGATGGGCGGCAGCGACCAGTGGGGCAACATCACCACGGGCACCGAAATCATCCGAAAGAAAAGCGGCGGCGAGGCCTTCGCATTCACTTGTCCGCTGGTTACCCGAGCCGACGGCGGCAAGTTCGGCAAAACCGAACAGGGGAATGTCTGGCTCGACCCGAAGCGCACCTCGCCCTATCAGTTCTACCAGTTCTGGCTGAACACTTCCGATGCCGATGCAGAGCGGTATATCCGCATGTTCACCCTGCTCGACCGCAATGAAACGGAAGCCCTGATCGCCCGCCATACCGGCAACGAACACGAACGCCTGCTCCAAAAAAAACTGGCTGAAGAACTCACCTGTTTTGTTCATGGCAGAGCCGATTACGAATTTGCGCTGAGAGCTTCTTCCATCCTGTTCAGCAACGACACGGCCGAACTGCTCAGCCAGCTTTCCGAAGAGCAACTGCTGCAGGTTATGGAAGGTGTACCTTCGGTTCCCATCAATATCACTGACCTGAATTCCGGAACCGACCTGATCAGTTTCCTCGCGGCATCGGGCATCTTTCCCAGCAAGGGTGAGGCCCGCAAAATGCTTCAGGGCGGCGGAGTCAGCATCAACAAACGAAAGGTGGAGCAACCCGATTTTCCGGTGAACCGGATCGAGCTGCTGAATGATAAGTATTTTCTGGTGCAGAAGGGAAAGCGGAACTATTATCTGGTGGTCAAAACCTCCTGAGATTTATGAATGGCATGGAACCTGTAATCAGTGTCAGGAATCTGGTAAAACGATACGGCAACTTCACCGCCGTTAAGGATATCTCCTTCGATGTGTTTCCCGGTGAAATATTCGGTCTGCTGGGACCCAATGGTGCCGGTAAATCCACCACGCTCGAAATCATGGAAACCCTGCGCGAAAAAACTTCGGGCAGCATCAGCATCAAGGGGCTGGATACCGACCGCGACCGTTCGGCAATCAAAAAAATCATCGGCGTGCAGTTGCAGGCTTCGGGTTATTATCCCTCGCTGAACCTGACCGAACTTATCGAACTTTTTTCGGGATTGTACAACCGGCATACCGATGCCCGCGAACTGCTGCAGCGGGTGAATCTAACCGACAAGGCAAAAAGCAAATACAAGCAACTCAGCGGGGGCCAGAAGCAGCGCTTCTCAATAGCCACCACCCTGATCAACGAGCCCGGTATCATATTTCTCGATGAGCCTACAACCGGTCTGGATCCCCAGGCACGACGCAACCTTTGGGACCTGATTCGCGATATCCGCGCCAAGGGCACCACCATCATCATCACCACCCATTATATGGACGAGGCCGAGCAACTCTGCGATCGCATCGCCATCATGGATGAAGGAAAAATCATAGCGCTGGCCTCTCCCGAAAGCATGATTGACGAACTGGTAGCCTCAGGTTTCGAACGACCGAAGCAGGTAAAAGCCGCGAACCTTGAAGATGTATTC
>CAZZLI010000044.1:0-20829 GCA_964655055.1 uncultured Ferruginibacter sp. | reverse complement strand
TCTACAGCATACAGGATTTCAAAGCCGGCTGATTTATCTTTACCGAAAAAACAATGAGTATTATTGTAGCCGGCATCCATACCGGAACCGGAAAAACCGTTTGTTCGGCCATCCTCTGCCAGGCCACCGGTTATGATTACTGGAAGCCCGTCCAGGCCGGTGACCTCGACCGCTCCGATTCGATTTTTGTACGCAGTATGGTTAGCAATTCCGCATGCATCGTACATCCCGAATACCACAGGCTAAATACTCCCATGTCGCCTCACGAAGCAGCCCGGATTGACGGGCTGCAGATCAGAAAAAGCGATTTCAAGCTGCCCGATACTAAAAATCAACTGGTAGTGGAAACAGCGGGAGGTGTAATGAGTCCGCTGGCGGAAGACTTTCTCATCATCGACCTGATTGCCTTGCTGGAACTGCCTGTGGTACTGATTTCCGGTAATTACCTGGGCAGCATCAACCATACGCTGCTGACCATCGAAGCGCTCAGGAACAGACAGATTCCCATCAAAGGAATCATTTTCAACGGTCCGGCCACACCCTCATCGGAGCGCTTTATCCTGCAAAGCAGCGGGTTGGACCATTTGCTCTCCGTGCCCGAATTCAATCCGCTGAACAGCGAAGCGGTCCGCAGTTTCGCCGGGGCCCATCCTATCAAGCTCTCCTGATGCAGCACCATAAATCCACCGAACATATCTGGCATCCGTTCACGCAGATGAAGAAGGCGCCCGAACCGGTGCATATCGTAAAGTCAAAGGATTGCACCCTTTATGACAAGGACGGCAACACCTATATCGACGCCATATCTTCCTGGTGGGTGAACATACACGGACACTGCCGGGAGGAAATCGCCGAAGCCATCGGCAAACAGGCAAAAGAACTGGCCCATATCATCTTCGCCGGATTCACCCATACACCCGCCATCCGGCTGGCAGAAAACATCATCGGGTTGTTGCCGGAACCATTCAGCAAGGTATTTTTCTCCGACAACGGTTCCACCTCCGTGGAAGTGGCGCTGAAAATGGCCATGCAATACCGGCACAACGAAGGCATGACCCATAAGAGGAAAATCATCGCCTTCGAAAACTCCTACCACGGCGACACCTTTGGTTCCATGAGCGTGGCCGCCCGCAACGCATTCAACGCACCGTTCGAAGATTTTCTGTTTGAAGTGATCCACCTGCCCCTGCCCGATGCCAAAAACCGGGATACAATAATCAAACAATTCACCGAGCTCACGGATACCGGCGAGGTGTCCATCTTCATCTTCGAGCCGCTGGTACAGGGTGCTGCCGGCATGCACATGTATGCAGCCGCCGACCTCGACGAATTGATCAGTATCGCCCGAAGAAACGATGTGCTCTGCATTGCCGACGAAGTGATGACGGGATTCGGAAGAACCGGAAAAATCTTCGCAATCGACCACCTTGCCAACAAGCCCGACATCATCTGCCTCAGCAAGGGCATCACCGGAGGCTTCATGCCCCTGGGACTAACGGCCTGCACCCAACGCATCTATGATGCCTTCTATTCGGATGATGCGCACAAGACCTTTTTCCACGGACATTCCTACACAGCCAACCCCCTGGCCTGCGCGGCCGCCAATGCCAGTATCGCCCTGTTGAAGCAAGATGATTGTAACAAACAGATCCAACAGATTTCCGAACAATTGAAGGAATACGCCGGGAATTTAGCCCGGCACCCGCTGGTGAAAAACATGCGCCAGCTGGGAACCATACTGGCCTTTGAAGTAGCCACCGCGGAAAATGACGATTATTTCAACAGCCTGCATTACCGGTTGCAGGATTTTTTCAAGAAGGAAGGTATCTTTCTGCGGCCGCTGGGCAACACCGTGTATGTGATGCCGCCCTACTGCATCACGAAGAACGAATTGAAAAAAGTTTTTGAAGCAATTGAAGAAGTCATGAAGATGGTGTTAAGTGGTAAATGTTGAATGGTAAATGAAGAGGCGGTCAGTTCAATATGCGTAATACAATCATCATACAAAAAGGAAGTATCTACTCAAAGTCTGAATCTCTTTGCGGCCTCCGCGGATATTTTGCGTGCCCTGCGTGAAAAAAAATGTCTGAACTGTGATTGATATGATTGAATGAGGACTATGATGAATACCTTCAGATCAAACGCTTGCTGAACAGGCTAAAGACTATCCGGCTATAAGAATCGCCTTGATTCCTTTGTGCAAATCCTTTGTGCACCTTGTGATAAAGTCCATTCTCCCTTCGTCTTTTACCACGTTATCAGGGCTATAGCCCGTCAACCTTTTTTCTCCTTTCATCCCAGCCAAAAAGACGGAGCTACAGGGCCCATCATTCAAAACTTAACATTCACCACTTAACACGATCCTAAAAGTACTCTGCGTAGAAAAAATCTGACTCAACTCCTTTCCTCCCAAATGCAAGCCAGGTGCACGATGGTTTCCGCTGCCTTGGCCATATCGCGGATGCCCACCCATTCCAGCTTGCTGTGGATATTCTGCATACCGGTAAACAGGTTGCAGCAGGGCAAGCCCATAAAACTGAGCCGGCTGCCGTCGGTACCACCCCTGATGATTTCTTTTTTTACAGCAAGACCTGCTCTGCGCATGGCTTCCTCGGCATAAGCAACCACCTGCGGATGTTTGTCGAGCACCGACTTCATATTACGATACTGCTCGGTGATTTCATATCGAATAGTTGCACCGGGATACTGCTTCACCACCCCTTCGGCCAGTTGACGAAGCCGGGCATGGTGGGACTCGAGTCCCGATGTTTCAAAGTCGCGCACGATGAATTGGATGGTGGCCTTTTCGGCGATACCGCTGAAACTGACCGGATGTACAAAACCCTGACGGGCTTCGGTAGTTTCCGGGCTCCATTCTCTTGAAGGTAAAGCAGCCAGGATGGCTCCGGCCAACTTCAGCGCATTCACCAGCTTGTCTTTCGCATAACCCGGATGGGTGATGACGCCCTCAACAACCAGGGTAGCCATGTCGGCAGAAAAGGTCTCATCCTCAATGCTTCCGGCCTCGCCGCCATCGAGGGTATAACCGTAGGAAGCGCCCACCCGGGCCATATCGATGCGGTCGGTACCCTTTCCCACTTCCTCATCGGGCGTGAAAACGATTTTCACCGGACCGTGCTTGACGGCAGGATGTTGCATGAAGAACAAGGCCGCTTCCATGATGGCCGCCACGCCGCTCTTGTCGTCGGCGCCCAGCAAGGTGTTTCCGCTGGCTGTGATGATGCCGTTGCCGATATGCTCTTTGAGGTAGGGAGAGTTGTTAACGGTGAGCACTTGTGAAGGGTCGTCGGGTAACACGATGTCATTACCATCGTAATAACGGTGTAGGATCGGATTGACGTTGGTACCGCTGCAATCAGGGGCCGTATCAATGTGGCTGCAGAAACAGATGGCGGGCACCTGCTTCTTGTCGGTATTGGCCGGAATCGTGGCGTACACGTAGCCGAATTCGTCGGTAACCGCATCGGTGATGCCCATACCCAGAAGTTCGCGGTGCAAGAGGGCCGAAAGGTTTTTCTGCTTGGCGGTGGAAGGATGGGTGGAACTGTTCGGATCGCTCTGGGTATCGATGCGCACATAACGCATGAAGCGTTCGGCTACTGAGTCCGGACTGATTGCAATCATAACATCGAAGTTTAGACGAAAGTGAAATGCCTTAACCGATCGATACCAGTTCGATATCGAATACCAGGTCCTTTCCGGCCAGGAAATGATTGGCGTCGAGTACCACCACCGTTTCACGTACTTCACTGACCACTACGGGAAAGGGATTTCCGGCCTGGTCGCTGAGGGTCAGCTGCATGCCCAGTTCCAGCTTCATATCGGCTGGCACCTGCTCCAGCGGAAATTCAATCAGGGCCGACTCGTCTTTTTCGCCATAGGCATCGGCAGCGGCAATACTGACGGTCTTTTTCTCGCCGACCACCATACCCGGCATGGCTGCATCGAAGCCACGGATCATCTGTCCGCCGCCTACGGTGAACTCGAGCGGCTCACGCCCTTCGGAGGAATCGAATTTTTCACCGGTGGTCAGGGTGCCGGTGTAATGCACTTTGACCAGATCGCCGATTTTTACTGCTGTCATATTCTTTGTTTTGTGCCGCCGGCAGGCCGGGGCGTTTTTAAATAATGTTCCGGAAGGCGGTCAATGAACCGGTTCCCGGGCTTCAGCAAAAGCGGCGTTGCATCAACTGAAATGGGGAAGCTGAACAGGGTCCGTGGTTCTCCGGTTGCAAGATAGAACTTTCGGCCCGAGCCGGTTCCGCTTCAAAAGAAATAACTTAGCGGCATGATGAAAACAGCAGGTATTTGTCTAGCCGCACTCTTTCTTTTTCTCGGGCTCCGGGGGCAGCAACCAGTTCCTGCTGCGGAAAACATGGGGCAGTACCTGCACCTGTTGCAAGGCAAGCGGATAGCGGTTTTCGCCAATCCTACCAGCAGGGTGGGCAGCAGCCACCTGGTGGATACCCTGTTGAAGAAAAAAATTAACATTGTCAAAATCTTCGGGCCCGAACATGGATTCCGCGGCACAGCCGATGCGGGCGAGAAAGTGAAGGATGGCATCGATCCATCAACCGGACTTCCGGTAATCAGTTTGTATGGCAGTCATCAAAAACCCACAACGGAAGACCTGCGTGATGTTGACCTGCTGCTGTTCGACATACAGGATGTGGGCGTCCGCTTCTATACCTTCATTTCCTCGCTGGAGTACTGCATCGAAGCCTGCTTTGAAAACAACAAACCCCTGCTTCTGCTCGACCGGCCCAATCCCAACGGATTCTATGTGGACGGCCCGGTACTGGAACCGGCCATGCGCAGCTTCGTGGGCCGGCAACCGGTACCCGTGGTGTACGGTATGACAATCGGCGAATATGCACGCATGCTGGTGGGAGAGCGCTGGCTCTCGGCAAAGGCATACTCCAACAATGCAGCCCGAAGAAAAATAAAGAACGACAGCCTCTCCGGCGCCTTGCTCAAAGTGATACCCTGCAGGCAGTACAGCCACGAGAGTTATTATGAATTGCCGGTACCCCCCTCGCCCAACCTGAAAACCATGCAGGCCATCTACCTTTATCCTTCCACCTGCTTCCTTGAAGGTACGGTGCTCAGTGAAGGTCGTGGTACCGATATGCCCTTTCAGATTTTCGGCCACCCTACCCTGCCCGATTCCTTATACACATTCACACCACGCCCGAATGCAGGAGCCAAAAGCAGCAAATGTTTCAACCAGACCTGCCATGGCTGGAAAATCACCGGAACGCCCGAATCGGTACGCAAAATGCTGAACCGGAAATTAAGATTATCGTACCTGCTTGACGCCTACGCGCTGTTCCCGGGCAAAGACAGTTTTTTCCTGAAAAACTATTTCTTCGACAAACTGGCCGGCAATACCCGCCTGCGCGAACAGATCCAAGCCCGCAAAAACGAACAAGAAATCCGGAAGAGCTGGGAGCCTGCCCTCAGCCGATTTCTTACAGTGAGAAAACGCTATCTGCTCTATCCCGATTTCCGCTGACCTGATACTTGAAGAGGTGTCTTTATCTTCGTCTTTATGAATGCTGAACAATCGATGCGCATCATCTTCATGGGTACCCCCGAATTCGCGGTGGCTTCGCTGGACGCCCTGATCAAGGAGGGATTCAACGTGGTGGCCGTTGTAACCGCCCCCGACAAACCAGGCGGAAGAGGCATGCAATTGCAGCAGTCGGCGGTGAAGCAATTTGCCCTGTCGCATCAGCTTCCTGTGTTACAGCCGGTGAAGCTGAAAGACCCTGCCTTCCTGGATCAATTGAGGGCCCTGAAGCCCGATATACAGGTTGTGGTTGCCTTCCGCATGCTGCCTGAAGTGGTTTGGAACTTGCCCCCATTGGGCTCCGTGAATCTGCATGCCAGCTTTTTGCCTCAATATCGCGGAGCCGCGCCCATCAACTGGGCCATCATCAACGGTGAAATCGAAACCGGCCTCACCACATTCCGGCTGCGTCATGAAATCGATACCGGTGACCTGTTGCTGCAAACAAAACTACCTATCGGAGAAAATGAACATGCAGATGAACTGCACGACCGCATGAAAAAAGTCGGCGCCGGTCTGTTGGTAGAAACCCTGAAAAAACTGGCCCGCAACGAGCTCAATCCGAGTCCGCAAAATCATATACCCGAAACGGAGCTGCATCATGCGCCCAAACTGTTCACGGAAACCTGCAGGATTGATTTCAACCGTTCTGTTGCCGAAGTGCATAACCTGATCCGCGGTCTCTCGTCTTTTCCCGGCGCCTTTACCGAACTCAACGGGAAAACCCTGAAAATTTTTGACAGCCGTAAAGAAGAAAAAGGCACAGAACCCTTACCCGATCCGGGCACCTTCCTGACTGACGGAAAAAAAAATATCCGCTTTGCCTGTGCCGATGGTTTTGTCCGTGTACTCGAATTGCAGGCCGCAGGAAAAAAAAGAATGTCGGCCGAAGAGTTCCTGCGCGGTTACCGCGGCGCCTGAACCCTTGAGCCAGCGAGTAAGTTGATTATCTTTGGCCCATGTTATCCATCAGCAGCCGCGGGCAGCGCATGCCCCCCTCGCCTATCAGAAAGCTGGTACCTTTTGCGGAAGCCGCCAAGAAGAAGGGCACCAGGGTCTATCACCTCAACATCGGGCAACCCGATATCGATACCCCGCAGCAAGTGATGGACGCCGTGCGGCAAAGTGATTTCCGGGTGCTGGAATACAGCCACAGCGCTGGTAATGAAAGTTACCGCAGAAAACTTGTGGACTACTATAAGCGTGTAGGTATCAACGTTACCCACGAGCAGATGCTCATCACCACGGGAGGCAGCGAGGCCATCCTGTTCGGATTCATGGCCTGCCTGGATGAAGGCGATGAAGTGATCATCCCCGAGCCTTTCTACGCCAACTATAATGGGTTTGCCGTTGAGGCCGGCGTCAAGGTAGTGCCCGTCACCTCCTCTATCGAAACCGGCTTCGCACTGCCGCCTATCGAGGAGTTTGCCAAACTGATCAGTCCGAAAACCAAGGCCATCGTCATCTGCAATCCCAACAATCCAACCGGCTACCTCTACAGCCGCGCGGAGATGGAGGTGCTGCGAGACATCGTGCGAAAGCACAACCTCTATCTTTTTTCTGACGAAGCCTACCGGGAATTTTGCTACGAGGGCAGCCATATAAGCGCTATGCAGCTTGAGGGGTTGGACGAGCATGTGCTGTTGATGGACACCATCAGCAAACGCTACAGTGCCTGTGGGGCCCGAATCGGCGCCCTGGTGTGCAAGAACCAGGAAGTAGTCCAGGCCGCACTCAAATTCGCGCAGGCCCGGTTGAGTCCGCCCGGGCTTGCCCAGATACTCGGCGAAGCTGCGGTGGACCTTCCCGAAAACTATTTCGACGAAACCAAAGCGGAATACCGCAAGCGGCGCGACACACTGGTCAAGCGGCTGAATGCCATACCCGGCGTGTTCTGTCCCAATCCCGGCGGCGCCTTCTACGCCATGGCCCGGCTTCCCATCGATGATGCGGATACCTTCTGCCGCTGGCTGCTGGAATCGTTCACCCACAAAGGCAGTACGGTGATGCTGGCGCCTGCGAGCGGGTTTTACGGAACGCCTGGACTGGGAAAGCAGGAAGTTCGGCTGGCCTATGTATTGAACTGCACGGCCCTGCAGGAGGCGATGGATTGTTTGGAAGCGGCGCTGGAGGCTTATCCGGGAACGAAGCGGTGAGCCATTAATGAGAACGGACTTTTATTGATTTTTTCACAACCCAGGCCCACCACTTACTCAATCCCAGACCAGGCCCTGTTCGAGATCACTTGGGGGAATTACGCTTCGACACATATTGATGGCCACTCTCTGAAGCAATCGTAGCGTCAATGGCATGGCGTACAAAATCATTCAAGGTCATTTTATTGATGGCTGCGAAAATAGCCGCCTTCTTATGTAAATCTGAAGATATCCGGACGTTAAAACTACCCTTGTATGTTTTGTCGGGATCTTTTTTCAATTCCTTGCAGGTAGCGAGATAATCGTCGACTGCTTCCTTGAACGACTTTTTCAGCCCCTTGACCGTATCGGCTTCAAAGTTGACCAGATCGCTTATTCCGATCAATTGTCCGAAGAAAACCTCATCCTCGGCACTGAAATGTATGCCGGCGAAATAACCCTTGTATTGCAGTATGTCGTTCATGTTACAGGAATCCTTTTGATTTGAGCGTTTCAATTACCTGCCTGATTGCATATTTTTTGACCACATTGGAAGGGTGTGGCTTGTGTAACATAATCACCGTATTTCCCGGATTGACAAATTTTCTTCTTGATCCGGCCGTTTTCCCTATGTTATATTCAACAAAACCAAAAACGACAAGCTCCCTGACCAATTCCTCCCATTTCAAATCTGCCGGGATCGACAACAGCCTTTGCACAGACTTATCCTTTCTGCTCATCTGTATTTCCGGTTGAATTTTCGAGTGAAAAGATGTGCATGGAGGCTGTGCGAATTAGCAACTATTTTTCAGTTGCAATTTAATTATTCCTGTAAAAACAACAAAAATTGTTTTTTAAAATGAACTGGGAATTTTTACTTTCCGATATCTATTTGCACAAATACACATGAGATGAAAATCCTATGCCTAAAATTGGATGACGATGTATATGAAGAGATGAAGAAAATGGCTTCAAAGCTCAAGTTGGCAAGAAACCAATACATCAACGATGCCGTCATTATGTATAATCTGTTCAATAAAAGACGCATTTTGAAAAATCAGCTGGAGAAAGAGTCGGCAATGACCCGGAAAGAATCCATGAAAGTTCTTAGGGAATTCGAAAATTTGATTTCCGAGAGTTAGTCAATAAGAATTACGTCTTGATAGGGTGATTCAATATCAAAACCGTCCTGGACTTATAAGCCGGCAAATACAACCCTATCAACTTGAAAATTCCAGTCCCCTATACCCTATCCTGCATTTTCCGGGTCACTTTCAACACCAGCTGCCGCGGCATCCAACCTACCGAAGCCGCCAGGAACGCATTCATGGCACCATGCACCGCCACCGGGCGTCCCCGCATCATGGCCTTGTAACCATACCGCGCCACTTCAGCTGAGGTGGGCAGTTTGCGACCCTTGACCAGTTTGCTATCCTCCATGTTGGCCGCCGACTGGAAGCCACTTTCGGTGGCACCCGGACAAAGCGCCGTGATTGTCACCCCCGTTCCCGAAAGCTCATTGCTCATGGCTTCGGAAAAATGAAGCACATAGGCTTTGGTGGCGAAATAGACCGCCATCAGCGGGCCGGGCTGAAAAGCAGCGGTGGAGGCCACATTCATGATCCGGCCTTTTTTCCGGGCCACCATATCGGCCGAATAAAACCGGGAAAGCAAGGTCAGCGCGGAAATATTCAAATCAATCATCTGCCGGACCTTTTCGGGGTCGGACTCATGGAAGAAACCGTAATCGCCGAAACCGGCATTGTTGATCAGATAATCGATTTCGGTACCCGAGTTGCGGACTTCATCATAGAGTTCGCGGGCCGAGCCGGGTGCCGATAAATCTTTGGCGATGACCCTGACCTGTATGTTATGCTTCGCCTCAAGGTCGGCCTTGAGGCTGTTCAATGCGGAAGCACTTCGGGCCACCAGAATAAGGTGGTCGCCGGCAGCGGCGTGGATGATGGCGAGTTCCTTACCGATTCCTCCGGAAGCTCCGGTGATGAGAGCAGTTGGCATAGTTGTTTATTTTATGCAAGTGCGATATCGAGCACCTGCTGCATGGTTTTCACATAATGGAAGCGGATGCCCTTGATGAATTCGGGATTGATTTCCAGCACATCCTTCTCATTCTGCCAGCACATGATGATTTCTTTCAGCCCTGCCCGCTTGGCTGCCAGCACTTTTTCCTTGATACCGCCCACCGGCAATACCTGTCCGCGTAATGTGATTTCGCCGGTCATGGCCAGATAGGACTTTACCCTCCGTCCGGTGAACGCGCTGGTTAGTGCGGTCATCATCGTGATACCCGCACTGGGACCGTCTTTCGGCACAGCACCTTCGGGTATATGCACATGCACATTACGCTTGTTGAACAGTTCCGGATCGATTCCAAGTTTCTTCGCATTCACCTGCAGCCAGGTGAATGCGGTGGTGGCACTCTCCTTCATTACATTACCCAGATTACCCGTAAGTTTAAGATCGCCCTTACCCTCGCTGAGGCTGGTTTCAATAAACAGGATATCGCCGCCCACATAGGTCCAGGCCAGTCCCACTGCCACGCCGGGCATATTGGCCGTTTTGTACAATTCATTTGAAAAACGCGGCTTGCCCAGAATTTTTTCGATGTCGGCGATGCCCACATTTGGCTTGATCTTTCCTTTCATGGCATACTGCCGGGCCTGGTTGCGCATGACGCTGGCCAGCTGACGGTCGAGATCGCGCACGCCGCTCTCCCGCGTATAATCCTCAATGATTTTTTCCACCACGGCATCGGAAAGTTTGAGCGATACGTCTTTCAATCCATGTGCTTCCTTCTGCTTGGGGATCAGATGCCGGCGCGCGATTTCAATTTTTTCTTCCACGGCATAACCGCTGAGGTCGATGATTTCAAGCCGGTCGCGCAAGGCAGGTTGTATGTTGTTGATATCGTTGGCCGTGGCGATGAACAGCACCTTGCTGAGATCGTACTCCAGCTCGAGATAGTTGTCGTAGAATGTGGCATTCTGCTCGGGGTCGAGTACTTCGAGCAGTGCCGAAGAGGGATCACCATGCACGGTATGGCCCACCTTGTCGATTTCATCGAGGATCATAACCGGATTGCTGCTTTTCACCTTGCGGATCGATTGTATGATGCGTCCGGGCATGGCGCCGATATAGGTTTTCCGGTGGCCGCGGATCTCGCTTTCGTCGTGCAAACCGCCCAGGCTTACGCGCACATATTTGCGCTCGATGGCGTGAGCGATGCTTTTGCCGAGGCTGGTTTTACCGATACCGGGAGGACCTAAAAAACAAAGTATGGGGCTTTTCATATCGCCCTTCAGCTTCAGCACTGCCAGATACTCAAGAATACGCTCCTTGATCTTGTGCATGCCGTAATGGTCGGCATCCAGCACTTTGCCTGCTTTCTTCAGGTCGTAGGAATCGGCGGTATAATCTTCCCAGGGAAGGTCCAGCATCAGATCGAGGTGGTTGTACACCACCGAATAGTCGGGCGTACTGGGATGCATCCGCTCCAGCTTCTCAACATTGCGGTTGAACATCTCCTGGGCCGCCACGGACCATTTCTTGCCTTCGGCCTTCTTCTGCATCTCCTTCACTTCGGCCACGTTATCGCTGCCCAGTTCTTCCTTTATGGCTTTGAGCTGTTGTTGCAGGAAATAATCGCGCTGCTGCTTATCGAGCTCGGCCCGGGTCTTGCTGGTCACCTTGTTTTTGAGTTCGGTGTACTGCAACTCGGTTTGCAGCAGGTTCATCAGCAGTTCCGCGCGCGATTTCACATTCTCCGTAACCAGCAGGCGCTGCTTGTCTTTCAAATCGCTACTGAGGTTGCTGCTCACGAAGTGGATCAGAAAAACGGGGTTTTCAATATTTTTCAGGATGATGGCGGCTTCGCTGGGCAGGTTCGGACTCATGGTGATGATCTGTCCGGCGAGGTCCTTGATGCTTCCAACCATGGCATCGAAATCGGCATCGTTCTTAATCGTTTGCTCCTCAAGCAAACGGATATTGGCTTTGAAATAGGGTTCTTCAGAAGTGATTTTTACCACCTTGAAGCGCTTTCTGCCCTGAATGATCACCGTGGTGCCGCCGTCGGGCATTTTGATGAGCTTGGCAATCTTAGCCACTGTACCCACTTCTTCCAGATCGGCCACACCGGGTTCTTCGATGGCGCTATCTTTCTGCGCGAGCACCCCAATCAGCTTGTCAGCCTTGTAGGCATCGGTAACCGCCTTGATGCTTTTGTCGCGGCCCACCGTGATCGGAATCACAACCCCGGGAAACAGGACCGTATTGCGCAGCGGAAGCAGGGGTAATTCGTCGGGAATTTTGGTCAGATCGGCATCGGAAGCATCTTCCTCATTGAGCGGAATAATAGGCATGAACTCCATTTCATCTTCACCGCCACCCATAAAATAGTTTTTATCCATAATTATTTTTGTAGTCAGACAAAATGACAAAAAAGAGTTGCAAGTTCAGCAATTTTACACAGAAAGCATATAGGGGCAAGGATAGTGCCGAAAGACTAATGCTGACAGAATTGGCATAAATCTAAAGCCTGTGCCAAAAGCAGGCAAAGCGCTTAAGGCCTATTTTTGCCGGCATGTATATCCGTTGCACACCGGAGGAAACTGCGCTGCTTAAAACCATTGCCGGAGCGGCGGCTAATATCGGTGTGCCCTGCTATGTGATCGGCGGATTCGTTCGCGACAAGATCATCGGCCGTCCTACACAGGATATCGACGTGGTTTGCCTGGGTGACGGCATCGCCCTGGCCGGAGAAGTAGCCCGGCATTTTACCCCCCGCCCTGCGGTGAATTTCTTCAAAACCTTTGGCACTGCTCAAATCAGGGCCGGTGATTTCGATATTGAATTCGTGGGGGCCCGCAAGGAAAGTTACCAGCAACACAGCAGAAAGCCCGAAGTGGAAACCGGCAGTTTGTCGGACGACCAGAACAGGCGCGATTTCACCATCAATGCCCTGGCCATCAGCCTGAATGAATCCGATTTCGGCACCCTGCTCGACCCGTTCAACGGCATGCAGGACATCAACGAGGGGATCATCCGCACACCACTAGACCCCGATCAGACTTTCAGTGACGATCCGCTACGAATGATGCGTGCAATACGGTTTTCGGCACAACTCAACTACAGCATCGCCCCCGAAACATTCGCGTCCATACGCCGAAATGCGGGCCGCATCAAGATTGTGAGCAGTGAGCGCATTGCCGACGAACTCAACAAGATCATCTGTTGTGCGCAGCCCTCCTCCGGTTTCGACCGATTGTACAAATCGGGGCTCCTCAAACTCATCTTTCCGCAGATGACCGAACTGGCCGGGGCGGAATATATCGACGGCAAGGGGCATAAGGACAATTTCTACCATACCCTGCAGGTACTCGACAATATCGCGCGCAATACCGACGACCTCTGGCTGCGCTGGGCGGCCATCCTGCATGATATCGGCAAACCCGCAACCAAAAAATTCGAGCCCGGGCATGGATGGACGTTCCATGGCCATGAAGTGGTGGGCGCCCGCATGGTGCCGCGGATTTTCACGCAACTCAAGTTGCCCCTGAACGAGAAGATGAAATTCGTGAAGAAGCTGGTGGAGTTGCATCTCCGTCCCATCAGCCTTACCAAGGAGAACATCACCGACTCCGCCATCCGCAGATTGCTTTTCGATGCCGGTGAAGACATCGATGCGCTGATGCTGCTTTGCGAAGCCGATATCACGTCAAAAAACCAGGCCAAGGTAAAGCGCTACCTCGCCAACTTCGAACTGGTAAGAGCCCGCTGTGCCGAAGTGGAAGAGAAAGACCATCTGCGCAACTGGCAACCCCCGGTAACAGGCGAGGTGATCATGGCTTATTTCCAACTGCCGCCGGGCCGGGCCGTGGGCGAAATCAAGAATGCCATCCGTGAAGCCATATTGGACGGGCTGATTCCAAACAGTTTCGAAGCTGCACATGCCTTCATGGTTGAGAAAGCCGCTTCGATGAACATCTTTCCGGCTGCATCGAAAACAGCCGGAAAATAATTGAAGCTGCGTTGTAAAACGGCCAAAAACAATCCCCGATTTTCGTTACTTTTACCCGAGTTATCCCATCACCCCCTTATCCACCAAACATGGCCATCCTTCGATTCCGTATTTACTGGGAAGATGATGAAAGCATCTACCGCGACATCCTGATCAAACACCAGCAACCCTTTGTGGAACTGCACAAGGCCATCCTGAGCGGTTATGAGTTCGACAGCAAGCATCAGGCGACCTTCTTCCGCAGTAACGACCAATGGATGCGCGGCCGGGAGATTTCGCTGGAACGTTATGCCGAACAAACCTATAAGGTGGAGCCGTTGCTGATGGAGGAAGTGAACCTGGGCTCGGAGGTGAAAGACCCCAACCAGAAGTTCATTTACGTATATGATTTTGTAAAGCAATGGACCTTCAGGGTGGAGCTTATTGGCGTTGACAAGGAAGCTGACACTAAAATCACCTATCCGGCCTGCATCCGCAAGGAAGGCATTGCCCCCTCGCAATACGGCACCAAGGGACTTATTGACAGCCGCCTTGCCGAAATCGAAGAGAAATACGATTTGCAACCTACCGCCCTCATGGAAGGGTTCAGCGAGGAAGATGAAGACGGGAATGCCACCGCATCCGGCGAGGAATTTGAATCAGATACGCAGGGCGATGAGGTTTGATTTCCTGAAAAATCAGGGAATCGTTTTTTTTACTGAGCCTGAAAACGAGATCCTTGCTAAGATCCGGATTGGCTAAGCGATTTACACCTGTACTTTTTTATATGAACTTACCCATCCTAAACAAGACCCAATTACTGACCCTTCTCCTTGACAACAGGGAAACAATACGGTCCTTTGGGGTGAAAGAGATGGGGCTTTTCGGATCTTTTGCCCGAAACAATAACATCCGGCCGGATAGTGATGTCGATTTGCTGATTGATTTTTACCCAAGGCAAAAGAACTATGATAATTTCATAGGCCTTATTTATTTCCTCGAGGATCTGACCGGTCGGAACGTCCAGCTTGTAACCCGCCAATCCTTAAGCCCGTTTATTGGTCCCCATATCCTAAAACAGGTTGAGCATGTCGGCCTCTAACTTTGAATTGCTCCGTCATATCCTGGATGAATGCTCATTCATCATTAACCATACCGGAGGTAAAACCCAAAAAGAGGTTCTTGAAGACAGCGTATTGACCAAAGCCCTTGAACGATGTATAGAAATCATCGGTGAGGCCTCAAAAAAACTCGATGAAGAGTTCAAATCAGGATACCCGCACATTGAGTGGAAAAAAATGGCAGGAACACGTGACCATCTGATTCACCAGTATTTCGGTACAGACTACGATATTTTATGGGATATTGTCGAAAACAAAATCCCTGATCTGCATCATGCCATCCTTGAGATACTGAATTAAAAATAATCGTCTTTTATAAAAGAGATTCCCCTGCAACAGATAAAGAAAGTCGAGGTCTCTTTTTGGCATACCACAATCCCCCAACATGCCGGGCCATCAGCACCCAACCAACACCTGCATCATCCTTACCGGCCCCACAGCTTCGGGTAAAACCGCGCTTTCAGTAAGCCTGGCCCGCCTGCTGGATGCCGAGATCATCTCCTGCGACAGCCGGCAGTGTTTTGCCGAACTGAATATCGGTGTGGCCAGACCTGCAGCCGAAATCCTGAATGCTGTTCCCCATCATTTCATCGCCTCGCACAGCATTTTCGACGAAGTGAATGCAGCCACGTTCGAAACTTTTGCACTAAACAAGACAAATGAACTGTTCAAACGGAATCCCTTTGTGGTGATGACCGGTGGCACAGGTCTTTACATCCGTGTGTTTTGTTCGGGGCTTGATGCCATACCGGAAGTGGACGAAGAACTCCGTGCAAGCATCATTGCCGGATATCAGGAAAAAGGAATCGGCTGGCTGAAGGAGGAACTGGAAAAATCGGATCCGCTGTATTCTCAACAGGGCGAAATGCAGAACCCGCAACGGATGATGCGCGCTCTGGAAGTGTTGCGGAGCACCGGCCAATCGATCTTATCCTTTCGCCATCCGGAGAAAGCTAAACGCGATTTCAACATCGTACAGATCGGATTGGAATTGCCGATGCAGGAACTTACGAAACGCATTACTGAACGGACAGAAGGCATGCTGCGGGCAGGACTTTTGGAAGAAGTGCGCGGACTACTCCCCCATCGAGAACGTAACGCTTTGCAAACCGTGGGCTACCGCGAACTCTTCCGTTATTTTGACGGAGAGATCGGCCTGGATGAAGCGAAGCAACAGATCATCACCCATACCCGGCAATACGCAAAGCGGCAACTCACCTGGTTCCGGAAAGACCGGTCGGTACAGTGGTGTGCGCCGGAAGAAAATGCATTGCGGGAACTGACCCGACAACTGATCGGGCAATAAAGGAATTGAAAAGCGTCCGGAAAATCCAAGCTAAATCAGAATTTCACACCGAACCCAAGTACGAGTTGACCACTGCGGTTTTTCAGCGAGGCGAAGGTATTGTCCTTGTCCTGCAGCCGGTAGCCGAAATCCACATCATTCAACCGGGTGTGTACATAGGTCAGGTCGATGAAGATGCCTTTGTGCCGGTAACCCAGTCCCCCGCTGAATTGCAGGCGGTTCGACTTAAGTGCGGCATCCTTGTAGGGATTGGTGGAATAGGCACCGCCCAAACGCGCCATAATGGTGTTGAACTTGAGTTCACCGCCCAGCCGGAAATTGAATGTGCCGCGGTATTCGTTTGAAATCACCCGGTTCAACTGCTTGTAATAGTTGAGCTCATCGGTGGTAGGATTTTCGTTGGCACTGTGAAAGGCGCCGCTGCCGTGGGTGATGTATTCGATGTCGGCGCTGATGAATCCTTTCTGCTTGCGCACGTCCTCAATTTCGCGGATCACATAACTGCCACCGATCATGAAGCGCCAGGGCGTGAGCATGCTGTAACTGCTTTCACCGGGCGCATTGTTCGTGAACTGGTTCGACGAAACCGTCTGGCTGCCATTGTAGTTTTCAGTATTGGCGGTAAGCGTGGTAGTTCGTGTTTCCGTGATGCTGAACATGTAGGTGGGTGTATGCATCGCGAAGCCCAGACGCACATGTTCGGAAGGCTTGTATATCAGGCCGGCTTTCAGGTTCAGGCCGGCACCGTTGCTGGAATAATTGTCGTTGTAGCTGAACGACTCGAAATTATTGTTGGCGTTCGATGAAGTGTCCCGCTCGGTAAACGTGCTGTTGTTTCGGTAACTGAGCAGCGGAATCCCCAGCGTGAATCCGTAAAGAAACTTGTCGTTGTGATTTTTCGCATAGCCCACCGCCAGTTCATAGAGACCGCCCCGGGTATCCACCTGTTTCTCCTGGCTCAGGGCCTGTCCGTTGGCGAGGATGAACTCAGGCAGGGTACGCAGTTGCAGATTGCCGTTGATGCGGAAGGTATCGAGCAGGTAGGTGTATAGTGCGGGAGCTGTTCCGTAGGCGAAAGCCGGGTTGGCGAGTGCCTGATCGATGGTCTGACCGCTGTTGGCCATTTCTTCGGCCCATTGCTCGCTGAAACTGCTGAAATTGTTGAGTCCCTTGTAATTGACCGAGTTGTTGAAACTGGCCTGTTGGGTAAATGCGAGGCTGAAGGCGCTGCTGCTGTTCTTCCGGAATGGATCGGCACTGCCGAAGACAACACCCAGGGTACCGATGGAGAATGCGTTTTTTGAGGCTGAGGAAGGATTGTCGCGATATGTCGAACTGTTGTTGCGGAAGAACATACCTGGTGAGAGCATGGCCTCACCGGTACGGTAGTTGCCTAACCCTGCGGGATTGGTGAACGCGGCGCTCAGGTCACCACCCAGCGACACCATTGCACCACCGATGGCCAGGCTGCGTGCTGTGCCACCCTGCGGATAATAGGAGTAGCGGAGGATGTCTTCAGGAATCTGGGCCTGAACAAAACAAGGGGCTGCAAGCAATACGAGTAACAGTCTTTTCATCGGCTAAATTTTCGGGTAATTTACAACGTTAGAATACCGTCCCGGGCAGTATCAGTTGCCGTTCCGTGAAGGGCGACTGCCACCGGAAGACATGGTACCCCTTGACGGTGATGAACTCCCCCCACTCTGGTAAGAACGTCCGGAAGAGGATTCCCCGCCATCATAACCGCGGCCGCGGTAATTGCTGTTGTTGTACCCCCGTGAAGGTCTATGCCCGCCATACTTTATGCTGTTGTTGATATTGCCATTATTGTAACTGCCGCCGTATCCCGAGAGGTTGGTTACGCGGGGCGTGGAATTGCGGGGCGGGGCAACCACAAAAACCGGGAAGGGATTGTAAACCGGATGGTACATGTTGAACGGATTGTATCCCCAGGAGTTCCAGCCATAATTGAAAAAGGGATTGGCATTCCAGGTATTCCAACCCGGAAAAAAGGGATCAAATCCTCCGAAGCCGATGGTGTTATCCATGAACCGGTAGCGGGGATTATTCACGCCCATGCGGATCCGGCGCTCTTCCCGCGCCCTGGACATGTCATCATCATCATCGTTGCTGCCAATGGCCGGACGCAGCGGCGAATAATAGACATCATCAGGCGTCTGCCCGGTCTGGTATGCAGTGGTGCAGCTGTTGAATACCATAACCGAAAAGACAAGGCCAAGGACCAGCATCAGTGGCCGGTTGATAGGGATAATTGTGTTCATGGTTTTGGTTTTAATATTTGCGGGTTCCACCGGTGGGAATCTTTCCGAAATTTCAATAACAAAATTACCTGCTTTTGGTTTCCGGTGCGAAGAAGGGACCCTCTTTCTTAGGCCGCTTTTTTTCATACCGAACTCGCTATTTTTGCGCCTGTCGTCTGAATCAGTCCAAATAGTTTGCCAATGTGGGGCAAGGACAGCGGCCAACTGTTAATCTTCCGCCAATTTATCCCGGAAATTAATATACAGGGTACCCTGATTCTTACCGGCATTCAATAAGCAGAAAATGGCAAAAGCGATAACCACCCGAAAAGAAGATTATCCGCAATGGTATAACGACCTGGTCATCAAGGCCGGTCTGGCCGATTACAGCGCCGTTCGGGGCTGTATGGTCATCAAGCCCTACGGGTATGCCATCTGGGAGAAGATGCAGCAGCAGCTTGACCGCATGTTCAAGGAAACCGGACACAGCAATGCCTACTTCCCGCTTTTTGTACCCAAGAGCCTGTTTGAAGCCGAAGAAAAAAACGCTGAAGGTTTTGCCAAGGAATGCGCCATCGTCACCCATTACCGGCTCAAGGCCGATCCGGCGCATCCCGGGAAGCTGATGCCCGATCCCGAAGCAAAGCTCGACGAGGAGCTTGTCGTTCGCCCCACCAGTGAAGCCATCATCTGGAACACCTATAAGAACTGGATCCAGTCGTACCGCGACCTGCCCATCCTCATCAACCAGTGGGCCAATGTGGTACGCTGGGAGATGCGCACCCGCCTGTTTCTGCGCACCACCGAATTCCTCTGGCAGGAAGGCCATACGGCCCATGCCACGCGTGCAGAAGCGGAAGAAGAAACAAGAAAAATGCTGGAGGTGTATGCCGAATTCGCCGAAAGCTTCATGGCCATGCCGGTAATCAAAGGCGTGAAAACCGCCAGCGAACGTTTTGCAGGTGCCGAGGACACCTATTGCATCGAGGCGCTGATGCAGGATGGAAAAGCCCTGCAAGCAGGAACATCGCACTTTCTGGGTCAGAATTTCGCCAAGGCCTTCGATGTGAAATTCACCGACAAGGACAATCGACCTGAATACGTATGGGCCAGCAGCTGGGGCGTAAGCACCCGGCTGATCGGCGGACTGGTGATGGCGCACAGCGACGACGACGGGCTTGTGCTTCCGCCCAAACTCGCCCCCCTGCAGGTGGTGATTGTTCCCATATACAAGGGTGCTGAACAAAAAGAAGAACTCGACCGGAAAATCGCTCCGATTGTGAGCGCACTGAAAGCCGCAGGCATATCGGTCAAATATGACGATGATGATCAGTCCCGCCCCGGATGGAAGTTTGCCGAATACGAACTGAAAGGCGTGCCCGTAAGGCTGGCCATCGGCGCCCGCGACCTGGCTAATAATGTGGCCGAACTGGCCCGCCGCGATACCCGCGAAAAAAGCAGCGTATCGCTCGACGGCATCACCGAACATATCATCCGGCTGCTCGACGATATCCAGACCAACATCTATCAAAAAGCCCTTGATTTCCGCAACCGCCATATCACACCGGCCAACAGCTGGAACGAATTTGTGGAACTGCTTGATACCAAAACGGGCTTCATTTCGGCGCATTGGGACGGCAGCCCCGAAACCGAAGAAAAAATCAAGGAACAGACCAAGGCCACCATTCGTTGCATCCCTCTGGGCAATCCGCCCGAAAACGGGGTATGCATCCTCTCAGGGAAGCCCAGCACACAACGGGTATTATTTGCCCGGGCTTATTGATTGATCATCTTCTTCTCCATTTTTAAAGGCGTTTTCCTGCTTTTTAAGCCGGTGGAAAACTAATCGGCTGCTTTCTTAAGGGTTCTTTTACCGTATCAACAAAAAAGCCTATCTTCATCATCCTACCTTAAATTAGGATAAAAGAAGGCGCATCGATTGGATATGCCCTTTTAACCAAAACCGGATTATTCACTTTAAAAAATAGCACCATGAACAGTGAGCTGATTGACAAATTCATCAAAACAAAATCGCAGAAAAACGCCAGCATCAACATTCATTTCAAACAGCGAGCCACCCTTAAGGGCGTATTCATCCAGTCGAAGGACTATGAAGAACTCCGGGCCAAGAATTTCTGGCGCTTTGTTCCCGATACCCGCCTGGCCGAATGGAAAAAAACCGGCGACAACGATCTGGCCCGTATTTTCAACGGGGCCGAATTCACCAAACTCAGTGAGAACAACTGATCAGCGGATACGAATTGAACGAATTGAAAAACCCTGCCGAAACGCAGGGTTTTGTTTTGGGTAAAGTTGATTGCTAAATTGAACTCATACGAAAATGAAATTACTTTTAGCCCAAAAAATTTCCCGTATCATGCCGATCTGATAGCT
>CAZZLI010000043.1:0-20992 GCA_964655055.1 uncultured Ferruginibacter sp. | reverse complement strand
GGAAACGGATGGCTCAGGCAGGTGGACAAAAACCTCCGGAATTTCTGGCTACTCCTCCCAGCGACGAACGCCGGATCCAGCAACTTGAGCATTACATGGACGAGGCACTGCGCTATTACAACGCCAGTGCTCACTAAAATCCGTAGCCATTTTTCCTATAATTAATATTATGTTAAATAGAGTATTTGAGTTCCTTACTCCCTATTGATGGGCTTAATGAACTCAAACTCTTGTTAGTTGGGATAATCTTCTGTTAATCAAGATGCAGATTCCTCCGGAGCAGCCTGATCGGTTTCAGGGTTTTCAGATTCTTCTTTCGCAGATTCCTCCTGCATTTCTGTCAAACTGGTAATGGCCGCAATGGCATCGCCCTCATCGATGCGGATGAGTTTTACACCTTGCGTGGCTCTTCCCTGTTCGCTGATACCCGAAACGCCTATTCTTATGGTGATGCCGCTGGTGCAGGTAATCATCAGGTCCTCTTTTTCGCTGACATCCAATAAACCCACCAGGGAGCCGGTTTTTTCCGTGACATTCAGGGTTTTTACCCCTTTTCCGCCCCGGTTCGTCACCCGGTAGTTGGCTTCACCAGACTCCGCATCATCCAGCGCGGTCCTTTTTCCGAATCCTTTTTCACTGACCACAAGGATGGTCCGGCTCTTGTCTTCACGATTCACGCATACCATGCCTACAACCTCATCCTTCTCGTCGTCTACCTCAATTCCATATACACCCATACCCCCGCGTCCGGTAGATCGGACCTTGTCCTCCGGAAACCGGATGGCCCGGCCACTCTTCACCGCCATCAGAATTTCGCTGTTACCATCGGTCAGACGGGCCTGCAACAGCTGATCGCCCTCCTGGATATGGATGGCATTGATGCCCGTCTGCCGGGGCCGGCTGAAATCTTCCAGGTCGGTCTTCTTGATCATGCCCCTCTTGGTACAGAGCAATATATATTTATTATTTAAATACTCCTTATCGCCAAGATCGTTCACATCAATGATGGCACGCACCTTGTCATCGGGCGGAATCTGGATCATGTTTTGAATCGCCCTTCCCTTGCTGGTTTTATCGCCCTCAGGAATCTCATAGACCTTGAGCCAGAAGCACCTTCCCTTTTCGGTGAAAAACAAGATGGTATGGTGTGTGGATGCCACAAAAAGATGCTCGATATAGTCCTCCTGACGGGTGCTGCTTCCCCGGGCTCCCCGACCCCCTCTCCGCTGCTGGCGATAGGCATCTGCTGCTGTTCTTTTTATGTAACCTAAATGTGAAATGGTTACCACAACATCCTCTTTTTCAATGAGATCAAGCATGTTGATTTCATCGCCTATGTACATAATTTCCGTTTTCCGTTCGTCGGCAAAACGGTCTTTGACCTCGTTCAGTTCGGTCCGGATAATATCGTAACGCATCGATTCGTTGGCCAGGATTGCTTTCAGATGCTCGATCAGCTTCATGATTTCGGCATGCTCCTCCCGGATTTTGTCAATCTCCATTCCGGTAAGCCGCTGCAGCCGGAGTTCCAGTACCGCCTTGGCCTGTATTTCCGACATGCCGAAATTGCTGACCAGTCCCTCCTGTGCAATCGAGGGTGTTGCCGACTCGCGAATCAGTTTGATCACCGCATCAAGATTATCCAGCGCAATGATATAGCCTTCGAGTATATGGGCCCTTTCCTCGGCTTTTTTCAGTTCGTAGGCCGTTCTGCGGGTGATCACATCGTGGCGGAACAACACAAACTCGGAAATAAGATCCCTGAGATTCAGTATTTTAGGACGACCTCTAACGAGAGCCACATTGTTGATTCCGTATGAAGTCTGCAGTTCGGTGAGCTTGTAAAGTTGGTTGATAACAACCTGAGCTACAGCATCTTTACGCAGATCTACTACAATTCTTGTTCCTTCTTTTTTATTGCTTTCATTGTTGACATCTACAGCGCCCTCGAGTACCTTCTCGTTGATCAGTTCGCCGATCCGGGCCGTAAGGCTGTCGCGGTTAACCTGATAGGGCACTTCGTGGATGATCAGTTTTTCCCGTCCATTTTTGGCGGTTTCCACATTCACCCTTCCGCGGAGTACGACCCGGCCCCTTCCCGTCAGGAAGCCCTGTTTTACGCCCTCAAAACCATAGATGATTCCCCCGGTGGGGAAATCGGGGCCTTTTACGAAGCGGATCAGTTCCTCGGCGGTGATGTCGCGGTTGTCGATATAGGCGATGCAACCGTCAATCACTTCCGCGAGATTATGGGGAAGCATGTTGGTGGCCATACCCACGGCAATACCGCTGGAACCATTGAGCAATAATTGGGGTATCCGGGTAGGCAATACGGTAGGTTCTGAGAGGGAATCGTCGAAGTTCAGCTGAAAATCCACCGTTTCCTTCTCGATATCATCCATCATGGCTTCGGCGAATTTCTCCATGCGCACCTCGGTGTAACGCATGGCCGCTGGCGGATCACCGTCCTGGCTGCCGAAATTTCCCTGGCCGTCGACCATCACATAGCGCATGTTCCAGTCCTGCGCCATCCGCACCATGGTATCGTAAATGGACGCATCGCCATGGGGATGGTATTTACCCATAACCTCACCCACAATACGGGCGCTCTTCTTGTAGGGTTTATTACTGGAATTGCCCAGTTCATGCATGCCGAATAGCACCCTCCGGTGTACAGGCTTCAATCCGTCGCGCACATCGGGAAGGGCCCTGCCCACAATCACACTCATCGAATAATCGATATAGGAGGTCTTCATTTGCTCCTCGATATTCACCGGTATGATGCGGCCCCTGTTGTTGTAATCGGCACCCTCGCCGGGCTGCAGGCTGCCGTTGCTCAGATCGTCGTTGTTTCCCATAAAAAAACCACCTTTTCCGGCGGTAGGCGAATGTAGTTCAAATACCCGTATTTACAGCGTTTCCGGCCCTGTTTATACCCCCTTTTTTCATGAATTTTTATGCACATTTCCGGGTGCCCGAAAAACCCTGTTTTTTACTGGTGACAACCACCCGTTACTGAGCTATCCGGGGCAAAAAAATTCGGTGAACTACCGGGAGCGGTTTACCTTTCGCCCTAAAATTTTCGAGTGAAAACCATCCTGCTTTTTGGCGCCGGAAAGTCGGCCACCGTATTGATCGATTTCCTGATTGCCGAAACCGGTAAACGGGGCTGGTATTTGCTGATTGCCGATGCCAACCGGGAACAGATTCTGAGAAAAACCGGGCAAGCAGCCCATCTGGAGGCCATAGGATGCGATATCAACGATCATGCCGTTCGCAACGGATTGGTAAGCAGGTCGGACCTTGTGATTTCAATGATGCCCCCGGCGCTGCATCAGTTGATTGCGGAGGGCTGTATCCGTTACGGAAAGCATCTGCTCACCGCATCCTATGTGGACAGCACGATTCGTGGACTTGATCAAATGGTCCGGGACAAGAACCTGCTTTTCCTTTGCGAGATGGGGCTGGACCCCGGTATCGACCATATGAGCGCCATGCGCCTGCTGCAGCAGATTCGCGGCGAGGGTGGCGGGCCGGTAAGCTCTTTCAAAAGCCATTGCGGCGGATTGGTAGCTCCGGAATCCGATGATAACCCCTGGCATTATAAAATCAGTTGGAACCCAAGGAATGTGGTTCTTGCCGGAAAAGCCGGAGCGGTTTTTCTGGATAAGGGCAAGGAGGTGAATATTCCCTACGCTAAACTTTTCGCTTCATGCGGGGAAGTGGATGTAGAAGGACTGGGCAAACTTGCCGCCTATGCCAACCGCGATTCGCTGAGTTATATTCCGCTTTATGGTTTGGGTAGTGCTAAAACCTTTATCCGTACCACACTCCGCTATCCAGCTTTCTGCAAGGCCTGGCAATCAATAGTTGCTGCGGGACTCACCAATGACGAGGCTTCGCTTTCCGCATCAGGTATGACCTTCAGCCAATGGTCGGCCCCGCTGCTACCCTATGTTGATGCATCAAACAAATCGTTGTACGCCTATCTGGGTTTATTTGACGAAGCACAGCTGCCGCAACAGGCGAAAACTTCAGCGGACGTTCTGCAGTACCTGCTGGAAAGCCGTTTGGTCATGCAGGAGCAGGACCGCGACATGATTGTGATGCAGCATGAAATTGAATTTGATGAAAAACGTGCGGTGAGCACCTTGCTGGTCAAAGGAACCGATCATCTGCGGACTGCGATGGCAAAAACGGTAGGATTGCCTTTAGGTATAGCCGCCTTTCTGATTCTTGAAAACAAGATTCAACTCCGCGGGGTGCAGATCCCCACGGCCCCGGAAATTTATCTTCCGGTTCTTGAAGCGCTTGAACAGCAGGGCATTCGGTTCAGTGAACGCATCACGGATAAGCAGAAAAATACATGACGGGAATTTCCTCAGGACTTATTCAATAAGCGGATCAGCTCCCCCACTCCTTCGGTGGCCGGCATTTCGATGGATCTGCAGTTCTTGGGCAAATCGGTATCCGGTATTTTCCGGTCAATCAGGTAAACCGGCAGGAAAGGTGGCGCATAATGAACCAGCGATGCTGCCGGATATACCTGCAGCGACGTGCCGATGATCACAAACAGGTCGCAGTCATGCATCAGGGCGATGGCTTTATCCATCAACGGTACCGGCTCCTCGAACCAAACGATATGGGGGCGCAGTCTTCCGCCATCTTCAGCCAACGCCCCGGGAAGCATATCACCGAGGATCGGATAGGTTTTGGTCTCGTTCCGTTCACTCCGCATCTTGAAAATCTCCCCGTGCAGATGGATGATTCGGGTTGATCCCGCCCGTTCATGCAGGTCGTCAATATTCTGTGTGACGATGGTCACATCATACTCTTTTTCAAGTTCGGCAAGGGCAAGGTGCGCGGCATTGGGCGAAGCGGCGGCAACATCCCTCCTGCGCTGGTTGTAAAAATCCAGCACCAGATCGGGATTGCGTTGCCAGGCTCCGGGTGTGGCCACGTCAAACACGTTGTACCCGTTCCAAAGCCCGTCGCTGTCGCGGAAGGTTTTCAGTCCGCTTTCCGCGCTGATACCGGCGCCGGTAAGCACCACCATGTGTTTTCGTGTATGCATGAACGTTCAATTCAGGCTTAATGAATACAAGATTTTACTTTTCTCCTGCGAGTTCCATGATGACCTCCCATTCCGGAGGTTTTACCGATTGTACCGACAAGCGGGAGAGCCGGAGCAGATCCATACCGGCAAGCCGTCGCTCGCTCTTGATGGCTTTGAGGGTAACCGGATTTTTAAGGGTCTTGACCGGTCGGATATCAACCACAACCCAGGCGGGATCTTCTGTTGTTGGATCAGGATAGGCGGTTTTGATGACTTCGGCGATACCCACGATTTCCAGTCCTTCATTGCTGTGGTAAAAAAGCAGCAGATCGCCCTTCTTCATGGCTTGCAGGTTGTTGCGGGCGGCATAGTTGCGCACGCCGTCCCAGAAAGTCCGCTTGTCTTTCAGCAACTGCGCCCAGGCGTATTTGAAGGGTTCCGACTTAACGAGCCAATAGGCCATTTCCGTTCAATTGAGGTTTTTGATGAAAAAGATCTTGGTTCAATCCCAGCCACTGGCCAGTACATCGGCAAGATGCATGGTCTGAAGATCCAGTCCGTTTTTACGGATATATCCTTCAAGATGCATCAGGCAGCTGCTGTCGGTTGAAATGATCACCTGCGCTCCTGTAGCTGTCGCATGATTGATTTTCTGGTCGGCCATAGCGCCGGAAATACTGTCGAACTTGACCGAAAAACTGCCTCCGAAGCCGCAACAGGTATCGGTTTCCGCCATTTCAACCAGTTGCAGCCCCTTCACCTTATCCAGCAGCCGTCGCGGACTGCTCCGGATCTTGCATTCACGAAGTGCCGCACAACTGTCGTGGTAGGTGGCTTTTACCTGCAACTGCGCTCCGAAATCATCCTGATTCAGCACATCGGTAAGAAAGGCGGAAAACTCATGGACTTTACCGGTGACCGATTTCATCGTGTTGTGCATCGATGAGGCCTTGTCGAAAATTCCGGAGTAATAATTGCGTACAAACCCGGCGCAGCTGGCACTGGGGCAGATCACCGCGTCGGCATCGGCAAAATCGCGGATGAATTTGGTGCAAACATCTTTTGCCTCTTCCATAAAGCCCGCATTGAAAGCCGGCTGGCCGCAACAGGTCTGGTTTTCATTGTACACCACCGTACAGCCTGCTTTCTCCAGCACTTTGACCATGTTGAATCCGGTTTCAGGATACAACTGGTCGATGAAGCAGGGTATGAAAACATGTACATTCATAAAAAGCTCTTGAGGATCTAATAGTCCGGTTCCCCAACACTCAGCCCAATCCTGCAACCATCTGTATGGCGGTGAGCGCCGCTTCCTCCCCTTTTTGGCCGTGGGCACCCCCGATTCGTTCTTCCGCCTGACGGAGATTGTCCACCGTCAATATGCCGAAGATACTGGGAACCGGTAAGCTCAGGTTCAGGTTCAGGATGCCGTCGGTAACTGCACGGCAGACATAATCGAAATGGGGGGTATCGCCGCGGATCACGCAACCCAGGGCGATGAATGCCGCGGGTTTGGGTGTCGATTTTTCCCAGAGGTGACGGATGGCAAAAGGAATTTCAAAGGCGCCCGGCACATCAACTACCCGGTAGCCAAGTTTGTGTTCATCCAGGACCCTGGTACAGCCTTCAAGCAGACCGGAACAGATGCTATCGTTCCAAAGCGTGCGTACAACAACAAAAAAGGCATCGGCCGGTGGGCGGATGCCAGTTGACGATAAGAACTTCTCGTTGAATGCAGACATGGGAACCGGGTTGATCCTCACTTGAGTATGCCCAGCCTGGCCAGCGATTTTTCAATATCACCGCTATGGCTGCTTTTGGGATAGTTGTCGCGGATGTTTTCAAGCATGGAAACAGCCTCTTTGGTCTTTCCCAGCGTTTCAGCATACTGCGCGCATTTGAACAGCGCTTCGGAGGTCATGAATTCATCGCGGGTATTGACGGAAGCGGCTTTCTGATAATAACCCAGGGCTTCTTCCTTCTTGTTCAGTTCGGCATGGGCATCGCCCAGCATGAGGTAGGCAACGGTTTGCACCTGGGTTGCCGGGGTGGAAAATTCCTTCAGGTGCTTGATGGCATTGTTGAAATCGCGGTTGTGCAGGTAACAGGCTCCGGCGATATAGTGCGCGCGGTTAGCCGTAGCGGTACCGCTGTATTTGTTGATGATGGAAAGCATCCCGGTGATATTGCCTTTGTTTCCATTGAGCACCTGGTTGATGGAATCCTTATTGAATCCGGACTGTGCCATCTTGTCGAACAGGTTCTCGGCAGGGAAAATAACGGAAGAAGCTTTTTCCTCACGGGGCTCTATGTACAGGTTTTTGTAAGCGAGCCAGCCGCCGCCAAGCAGGATCACAGCCGATCCGAGCATGATGATGGGCCTGCTGAAACGTGACCAGAAGTCTTTGGCCTTTACCAGCACTTCGTTTACTTCGGGCTGGGGTTGGGGAATTGTCGTTTTTTTCTCTGCCATCTTAAAAGATTTACTTGTACTATTTTGGATGAACCAACCTGATCGGTCAGTCCGTTATGAACGGATAATCGTGCTGGATATAAACGTCTTTGAGCAATTCGTCGTCGTTCGGCCAGGGGCTCTCTTCGGCAAACTGAACACTTTCTTCCACTTCTTTACGAACGCGTTCATTGATTGCGTCGATTTCTTCCTGTTTCAATCCGAAATTCTCCGTCAGCACTTTCAGTGCATGGTCGATCGGATCTTTCTGCCGGTATTCCTCCACCTCGTCCTTGGTGCGGTATTTCTGGGGATCGCTCATGCTATGCCCCTTGTAGCGGTAGGTCTTGATTTCCAGCAAGGTAGGTCCGCCCTTGCTCCTTGCGCGTTTGGCTGCCTTGGTAACGGCATCGTGTACTTTTTCGGGACTCATGCCATCCACACTATCGCAGGGCATATCATATCCGTCGCCGATTTTATAGATATCGAGCACATTGCTGGTTCTTGCCACTGAAGTACCCATGGCATAATTGTTATTCTCGCAAATGAAAATCACCGGCAATTTCCAGAGCATGGCCATGTTGAAGGTTTCATGCAGCATACCCTGTCGAGCGGCGCCGTCTCCGAAAAAACAAAGCACGATATTGTCTGTTCCCTTGTACTGTTCGGCCAGGGCGATACCGGCCCCGGTTCCGATTTGGGCACCAACAATGCCGTGGCCGCCGAAAAAGCCGACATCCACACCGAAGAAGTGCATGCTTCCCCCCTTCCCTTTGCTGCAGCCGGTGGCTTTTCCGTAAAGTTCGGCCATGCAGGATTTGGGGGTGACGCCCTTGGCAATGGCCAGGGCATGGTCGCGGTAGGCGGTGATGAATTTATCGCCCGCATTTGTGGCGGTCATACAACCGGCGGCTACAGCCTCCTGACCAATGTAGAGATGGCAGAAGCCCCGGATTTTCTGCATGCCGTAAAGCTGACCGGTTTTCTCTTCAAAGCGACGCAGCAGAAGCATCAGTTCGTACCAGTAGAGGTAGGTTTCCTTGGAAAATTTAGTGGCCAAACGGTCGGTTTTTGAGGCGCAAATATAGGGAGAAAGCGGCAATAACCCTCCTCTTGTTTCGGGTTACGAAAGCCTGGAAAACGGGTGTAAACAGACAGTTCTATCCTTACCCTAAAAGGTTTTGAATCCGTTGAGGTTATTCTTTAGTTTCTTTGTCGAAACAAACAATATCATGCGATTCCGGATCATTATCCTGCTGCAATTTCTTACACTTGCAACCCATAGCCAGAAAAAGAATCCTGTTGCGCAAAACGCCAGGCCCGGGCAACCGGCAAATGCGCATCTTGCTTTATTCAATCAGGCAGTTGCCGCCAACGATCTGGTTACGGCAACAATAGCGCTGAACTATTATGTCAGCGGTTCGGGATCCGATAATCAATATACCGATACGCTGGCCATGCTTTATCTGCAGCAGGGCATGTATGCCCAGTGCCAGTATTGGACGGATCTCCGGCTAGGGAAAACACCTGAAAACAGGACCTTGCTGGAAATGAAGGCGGTTTGTCTGGAAAAAACCGGAAGAACCAAGGAAGCCATTGCCTTGTATGAGCAGTTGTTTGCCAGCGGCGGCAATCCTTATCATGCCTACCAACTGATGGAACTGCAATACGGCATCAAGCGTCTGGTGGAATGTATTGAAACAGGACGAGCAGCCGAAAAACTGGGGTTCAAACCCGAATACCGGATGACCTATACCCTAGGCAAGCAGACAGGATCTACCTTTCTTGAGGCCGGCATTTACAATATTCATGCGCTGGCTCTTTATGATCTGGGCAACAAGGTTGAAGCAAGAAAATATCTGGAGAAAGCCCTGTCACTCGACAGCAGCTTCGCCCTGGCCAGGCAGAACCTTAATGCGTTAAGCAGTCTGGAACCTGCGTTACCCGGAAAGGGAATTCCCGCAACGGATACGAAACAGAAAAACAACAATCCGGCTCAGCTGAAGGAGCAAAATTGATTTTGCGGCAAGAGGCATTGCTTTTATATTTGCAGCCCGCCGGTTGAGTGATTTACCGGCTATCGCATCAGGGGAATTAGCTCAGTTGGTAGAGCGCTTGCATGGCATGCAAGAGGTCAGCGGTTCGACCCCGCTATTCTCCACCCGAAAACAAAAAAGCCTCAGGAGTTCCGAGGCTTTTTTGTTTTATGAACATGTTAGGATCCGTCAAACCCGGTAATGATCACCCTTCCATTTTTTGATCAGTTTTTTGATCTCCTTCGACTTGATCTTCTGCTCGGAAGCACGTTGGCACAAATCAACAAACTCCTCATCCGAGGCAAAGCGAAGCGCGACGACCTGACTGATCCTCAGCTTGGGCATTTGCTTTCCGGTCATCAGGTAATAACGGAACCGCTGCTCGATTCGGATGACGCGGTCCTGGGCCTTCAAGGCAAAAATGCGGGCGTAAAACGCGGTTACAATCAGACTCAAGGTTAGCAGTAAAATAACCGCTGCGGCCAGTCTCGATTCGCCATTTTGAATGGTTCGGTACAGGTACATGCAGGATCCGACAAGAATCGCCAGCAAAACGGGTAGCAACAGAAAATGGTATCCGGGTACCAGACGGGCATGATTTTTATAATGTTGTTCGGCCATAGATTAAAGTTGAAATATAAAATTAAGTCAATTATCATATTTTAAACTGAATATTTTTCAATATACCTTATATGTGGTAGCCGGATTGTAGCTGCCGGATTTGAGTTATATGCTTTGATCAAACGTAAATTTGTTTTTTATACTTCAATAACCGATTCATATTCATGCGTTTCCCCCAAGCCAGCATCATCACCATAGGCGATGAACTGCTCATCGGACAGGTAGTGGATACCAACAGTGCCTGGATGGCGCAGGAACTCAACGCTGTCGGCATCCGTGTTAGCAGGCGGGTTGCTGTGGGTGATGAGTGGAATGCCATTTGGCAGGCTCTCGATCAGGAATCAAAGGTCGCCGAGATTATCCTAATCACCGGGGGACTTGGTCCTACTTCGGATGATATCACCAAGCCCCTGCTCTGTGCGTATTTCGGGGGTTCGCTTATCGCTCATGAACCTACGCTGGAACATATCCGGCATATCTTCTCCACTATTTTCAAAAGGCCTTTGCTCGACAGGAATCTTCGTCAGGCCGATGTTCCGGATTGTTGTACCGTTGTGCCCAATGAACTCGGCACCGCCCCCGGCATGTGGTTCGAGCAAAAGCCCGAGCGGCTCGGGGAAACGGGCTTTCAACGCCAGATCTTTGTAAGCATGCCCGGCGTTCCTTTTGAAATGAAGGCCATGATGAGCAAAAACGTGATTCCCAGACTCCTGAACAGCTTCACCTTCCCCCATATTGTGCATCGCACCTTGCTTACCGCGGGCGCGGGAGAATCGGCGTTGGCGGAATTACTATCGGATTTCGAGCGTCAACTGCCGCCCGATATCAAACTTGCCTATCTGCCCAATCTGGGTATGGTACGATTACGGCTCAGCATGACCCATGAAGACAAGCAATTCGCAGAAAAATCTGTGGAAGAAAAGTTTGCGGAATTGCAGTTTGCGGTGCACCAGTATCTCGTGGTTGCCGAAGATATCCCACTTCAGGAATGGATAGCCCGAAAACTGACCCGTTCAGGAAAGACCCTGTGTACCGCCGAAAGTTGTACCGGCGGCTATCTGGCGCATTTATTCACAGCACAATCCGGAGCATCGGCCTTTTTCAAAGGGGCCGTAGTCAGTTATGACAATGAAGTAAAGACCGGTCTACTCGGTGTAAGTCCTCAAAGCCTGGAGCAATTTGGAGCGGTAAGCGAGCAGGTGGTTACAGAAATGGCGAAGGGTGCATTGCAGACTTTGGGCACCGATTATGTGATTGCCGTTTCCGGTATCATGGGACCGGACGGAGGCACCCCGGAAAAGCCTGTAGGCACCGTATGGATTGCCGTGGGTTCCGTAGAGCAGATCGTGGCACGAACCTTTCAATTCCGTTTCGACAGGCTCAGGAATATGCAACTCACGGGCGTCAATGCCTTCAATATGCTCAGAAAACAGTTTTTGGCGGGCCCGAATGGTTGATCATCAATCCTTAAGGGGAAATAATTATCTTTATCCCCGTTAATTTATTGTTGAACCCCCTGCCATCACCTGATTGCCTGTCTCAGAACCTAAATAACTTTTTATGCCACTCGTAGACCTTGTCATGCCCAAACTGGGCGAAAGCATTATGGAAGCCACCATCCTGAAGTGGCATAAAAAACCCGGGGATGCCATCCGGGAGGATGAGGCTGTGCTGGACATCGCTACCGACAAGGTGGATAGTGAAGTACCTTCCACGGCGGCGGGTGTCATGGAAGAAGTGTTGTTTAAGGAAAACGATGTTGTGCCCATCGGTTCGGTAATTGCCCGCATCAGGGTGGGTGCGAATGCCGCTGTCATTGAAACCGCTCCTGCCCCGACACCGATGCAAACGCAGGGGTACGAAGAGGCCAAAGTGGTGGAAAGCAGCATACCGTATCAGCCTACAACTCAGGGAGCCACGGTTCCGGTTTCCGGAGCCATCCGATTTTACTCACCCCTGGTGCTCAACATCGCCCAGCAGGAAGGAATTTCCATGGCTGAGCTGGAAAGGATACCCGGAACCGGACAGGAAGGTCGCGTGAGTAAACGGGATATTCTGGCCTATGTGGCACGACGCAGTGCTCCTGTTGCCCCTGCTCCAACGCCTCAACCACAGACCATTACCATACCGGCTCCTGCCGAAACCATTGCTGCCGCATCTGCCCCGGATGCAGCCCCGGTTCCTGTTGCCGAACATCCGGCTCCGCAGGTTCAGCAGGAAGTAGCCAACACAAATACGCAGGCTGAAACCAAGGCGGTCTCCACAGAAAAAGCGGCACCCCCCATGGTGTACACCGGCAATGTGGAGATTGTGGAAATGGACCGTATGCGTAAACTGATTGCCAGGCATATGGTGGACAGCAAGCATACCAGTCCGCATGTGACCAGCTTTGCAGAATGTGATGTCACCAACCTGGTGCTCTGGCGCGAGAAGGTCAAGAAGGCTTTTGAGAAACGGGAGAATGAAAAAATCACCTATACGCCCCTGTTCATCGAGGCAATAGTCAAATGCATCAAGCGGTATCCGATGCTCAGCAGTTCGGTGGACGGCGACCGTATCATCATCAAGAAAGACCTCAATATCGGCATGGCCACCGCCTTGCCTACCGGGAACCTGATTGTTCCTGTGATCAAGAATGCCGATCAGCTCAACCTGATGGGACTGACCAAGCAGGTCAACAACCTGGCCAATGCAGCCCGCACGGGAAAACTCAGGCCCGATGACACTACCGGCGGCACGTTCACACTAACCAATGTAGGCACCTTCGGCAGCATCATGGGTACGCCCATCATCAACCAGCCCCAGGTCGCCATTATGGCGGTAGGCGCCATCAAAAAACGGCCGATGGTTATAGAAACACCGCAGGGCGATAGTATCGCTATCCGGCACATGATGTACATCTCACTGAGTTACGATCACCGGATCATTGACGGCGCCCTGGGCTCCACCTTCCTGAATGCCGTAGCGCGTGAGCTGGAGAATTTTGATGTGGAAAGAACGCTGTAACAGGGTTCCAGACTGCCGGTTTCCATTATTGTTGAGGACTAGATTCCCCAAACTTTTAAGGCCGAAACTGAAGCGAATGAAAGCCGGACACGATCAATGCTGATGTGCGGCTTTTTTCTGTTTCCGGTAATCCCAGGGGGCTACGGGATGCGGATCGGCCCAGAGGCCCCTTTTCGATTTCCGTGCTTCGATTTCCGCTCTGGCCAGAACCGGATAGGAAGAATATTTCTTTAAATGCCAGGCATAGCCGGCCTCTATTATCATTAGCCCTAACTCCTTGGGTTGCCCGGGAAGATAAGTTCGTGCTATTGTTCGCCCATATCGGTCAGTTGAAATCTTCTTGATTTCTACGTTCCGGCCAAAACAAAGTTGCGACAAATAGTCCTTAGCAACCCGGTAAAAGGGCATTCCCTTTTCCGGCGAATCAATTCCCTCCATCCTGATTTTTATGGTGGTTTTGTCGGGCAGCAGGGCTTCGTAGGTATCGCCGTCGGAGATCCCGACTACCCGGGCGGTCTGTTGGCGGGTTTCGGTTTTTGCATTGTAACCAAGGGTTGAGGCCAAAAGCAAAAGGGAAAAAAGAAGTTGGATTTGCATCAGTACGTGGAGGGGTTACCTCTGGAATTTTGTGGACTACATATGGACTAAAACAAAAATTGACTATCGAAAAAGTGCCGATAGTCAATTCGTTGTGAAAAATAATCGTGGAGCTGCAGGGAGTCGAACCCTGGTCCAAACACATCCGTCACAGGCCTTCTACATGTTTATTTAGTTATTGCTTGTCGGGAAGCAGCAGGAACCTAACCAACCAACTGCATCCTTAGAAGAATGGTCTTAAGCGCGGGTCACTTCATTCCCGCACAGCATCCCGTTTTCTTTTGAGTCGGCGGAGGAACGCGGCAACAGGCCGGCCGGTTCAACGGCCCGAATGGACGTCTATCTATCGATTAGGCGGCCATGGCATACGAAGTATTGCCAGTTGAAGGTTTCGCATTCAGATTAGAGTGCTAATTACGCAACGCACTACATGCTTATACCTGCAAAGAACTATGCTGTCAAAACCGGTCAGCCCCGGGTGGGGCAAAGATACGGGACCGAAAAGCCAAGAAAATCATAAAAGACAGAATGCCATTGCCGATTGATGCTTGAATCCTCTTGTTTCGATTGATGATACCTTTTTCAGGATCTGCCGGGTCCCTTGTAACCTTGGTTTATCTTGATGATTGGGTTTCTGCGGAGACCCGGCGGGGACGTATGGGGAGAAAAGACCTGATGGGAAAGAAAGGAAATTTCAATTTCAGCATCTTCGTGGCATACGAACCTCTAGAACCAGCCCATAAACTTGCGGAAGATATCGTTACCGTTGGTGAATACCATCAGCCCGATGATGATCACAAAGCCGATCATGTTGGCTTTTTCCATGGCCTTGTCCGACAACTTTCGGCCGGTGAGCATTTCCACCAAAGTGAACAGGATATACCCCCCGTCGAGCATGGGTATGGGCAGAAAATTCATGAAGGCCAGCGCAATGCTGAAAAAAGCGGTGATATTCCAGAAAGCTTCCCAGTCCCAACCAGGACTGAAAATCTGGGTCATGCTGGCAAAACCACCCATGCCCTTGTAGGCCCCGGTTGAAGGGCGGAACAAGAGCGCGAACTGGTCGAAATAATCCTTGAGCTTACTTAATGCCTTCTTCACGCCGGCAGGAAAACTTTCAAAGAATCCGTACGTACGGGTTTCAAAAGCAATCAACCCCCGCTTCTCCAGTTCGGCAATGCCCAGCGGAAGAATGCCCATCTTTTTATTGGCATCGAGTTTTACAGGCAACACCAGTTCATTTCCATTCCGCATCACCGTTACCTGAACGGTGGAGAGCGGCTGCTTCTTTTCAGTGCAAGCAGCGATATCGCTCCAGTAAGCGATGGGCGTACTGTCTATCGAAACAATACTGTCGTGGGCAAGCATTCCCGCACTGAACGCAGCACTGGGAATCTTTGTTGGCAGACTGTCAACAATCGCCGGAAGGCGTATGCCGATCAGCCCTTTCTTATCGATTTTTTTGGTGGACAATTTTCCCAGGATATCGGCCGGAACTGCAATGGAAACATTTTGTCCGCCCCGGTTTACCTGTACCGTCTCGCCGCCGATGATCACTTTTTTCAGCACATCATCAAAATAACGGACCGGTTCGCCGTTGATGCTGCTGATCTTGTCGCCATCGCGGAAACCGATGTTGCGCATGATGCTGTCGCTGACCGAAATACCGTTGACCAGTGAACTGTTGATGATTTTTTTCTCGCCCCAGTAATAGAGGATCATTCCATAAATCAGGAATGCGGTAAGCACATTGACAATGATGCCGCCCATCATGATGAGCAAACGCTGCCAGGCTTTCTTGCTGCGGAACTCCCAGGGCTGTGGCGGACTCTTCAGCTTTTCGGCATCCTGTGTTTCATCCATCATGCCGTCGATCTGCACATAGCCGCCGAAGGGGAACCAGCCGATACCGAATTCCGTATCGCCTTTCTTCTTTTTGAACAAGGCGAAATTCAGCAGGGAGGGAACCGGAAACAGGAAATCGAAGAAGAGGTAAAACTTATTGACCCGGGTTTTGAACAGGCGCGCGAAAAAATAATGGCCCCATTCGTGCAACACAATCAGCAGGGAAAGGGAAAGGAAAAACTGCGCAACTTTGATGAGGGTCTCCATGAGGATAATTGATGGTTACCGGTGCGGCTGCAATGAGCCGATGGCCGGTCAAATACGTATCAACCGGGCGGCAAAATTACGCGCTTCGGCATCGCTTTCAAAATAATCGTCGAGCGTAGGCTGCTGGATGAAGGTGCAGGCGTTCATGGTTTTTTCCACTACGGCCGTCATGTCGAGAAAGCCGATCATGTTTTTGAGAAAGGCCCATACGGCGATTTCATTGGCCGCATTCATGATGCAGGGCATATTGCCGCCCTTGCCCAGTGCTTCCATGGCCAGCGCAAGATTCCGGAACGTGCGCAGGTCGGGCTCTTCAAAACCCAGGTTGGGATACTTGCGGAAATCCATACGCGGGAAATCGTTCTGCAAGCGCTGCGGAAAAGACATGGCGTACTGAATGGGCAGCTTCATATCGGGCAAGCCCATCTGCGCCTTCATGCTGCCGTCTTCAAACTGCACCATACTGTGGATGATGCTTTGCGGATGGATGATCACCTGGATCTGCTCGGGCATAAGATTGAACAGCCATTTGGCTTCAATCATCTCAAGCCCCTTGTTCATCAGGGTGGCGGAATCGATGGTGATTTTCGCACCCATCGACCAGTTGGGATGCTGCAGGGCATGGTCGCGTTTCACATTGACCAGAAAATTGGGCTTTCTTCCCAGAAATGGACCACCACTTGCCGTGAGTATGATCTTCTCGATCCGGTTCCTGCCTTCGCCCACCAGACATTGGAAGATGGCGGAATGTTCGCTATCGACCGGAATAACGGGGGCCCTGCGTTCGTAGGCCTTATGCATGACAATGTCGCCGGCCACCACCAGGGTTTCCTTGTTGGCCAGTCCCACCGCCTTTCCTTTCTCCACCGCTTTAAGCGTTGGTTTGAGTCCTGCAAAACCCACAATGCCGGCAAGCATCATGTCGTAGGTATCGAAATCGGCCACCTCGCAAAGGGCTTCTTCTCCGGCGAATACTTTTACGCCGGATGCGCTGAGGGCCTGTTTGACCTTATCGTAGTGCGAGGGATCACCGATGACGACGGCATTGGGAAGGAATTCAAGCGCCTGCTGCACCAGCAGATCGCTGTTGCTCTGTGCGGTAAGGATTTCAACCTGGAATAGCGCGGGATTCTTGCGGATGACGTCCAGCGCCTGGGTGCCGATGGAGCCCGTGGAACCGAAAATCGCTATCCTCTTTTTTTGCGTGACCGCTGACATACGATGGCTTGTTTATATGGGATGTTCGGAGGATACGGCAGGGCAAGATAAAGCAATAATCGAATCGGAGACTAAGGGGCTACCCGGACTTTTGCCCAAGCAAGGCATCGGCAATCGTACGGTCGTTGCTGAGCCGGGGGACTTTGTTTTGCCCGCCAAGCTTCCCGATGCTGCGCATGTAATCGATAAAGCCGTTCCGGGCAACAGGCTGTACAAGCAGCGGTTTCAGGATATTGCCGCGGATCAGATCGTCGTAATACACATTCTTCTTCCGGAGATTATCGTCCAGCGCAAGGGAAAAGGCATTGAGATCGGAAGGCGGTGTTTCAAATTCGATCATCCATTCATGATAACTCTTCCCTTTTTCCTGTGCGATGAAGGGTGCAACGGTAAATTCCGTTACCGAACAACGATGGGCGGCTGTTGCATCGAGCAGGGCGGCTTCAACTTCCTCTCCGATGACATGCTCGCCGAATGCGGAGATGAAATGCTTGATGCGCCCGGATACGACAAGCCGGAACGGATCGAGGGAAACGAAGCGCACCGTATCGCCCATGCTGTAGGCCCAGAGCCCGGCGTTGCTGCTGATGATAAGCGCATAGTTTTCGTTCAGGCTCACTTCGCTGAGTTGCAGCCTGCGCGGATTTTCATTGAAGAATTCTGCAACAGGAATGAACTCATAAAAAATACCGCTGTTGGTATTGAGCAGCAGGCCTTTTTCCTGCTGTGAATCCTGAAAGGCGAAAAAGCCCTCGCTGGCCGGAAACAGTTCGATGCAATCAACCGGGCGTCCGATACTATCCATCAACCGGTTTCTGTAAGGTTCAAAATTTACGCCACCCTGCACCATCACGCTGAATCCGGAAAACAGGGTTCCGATTTTCTTTCCGCCCTTTTCCTGCAGCTTGTCGAAATACATCTGCATCCAGGGCGGAATGCCGCTGATGAGGGTCATGTTCTCGCTGATGGTTTCCGCAACAATCCGGTCGAGTTTTTTCTCCCACTCCTCGATACAATTGGTTTCGTAAGAGGGCAGCTGGTTGCGGCGCAGGTAGGCGGGCACATGATGGTTCACGATACCGCTAAGGCGTCCGGTGGGAATCCCCCCTACCCGTTCCAGTTCGGGTGAACCACTCAGAAAAATCATCTTGCCATCGGCAAAAGCGGTATTGCCCGTTTCAGCCATGTAATACAAAAGGGCATTTCGTGCCGAATGGATATGATTGGGGATGGAATCTTTGGTGATGGGAATATACTTAATGCCGCTGGTGGTGCCGCTGGTTTTGGCGAAATACGCCGGCTGGCCTTTCCAGAGTACATTGTGTTTTCCCTGCTTGATCTTGTCGATGTAGGGAATGAAGGCTTCATAATCCCGAACGGGCACTTTTGCCTTGAAGTCGTTATGATTATGGATATCGCCGAAACCATGTTCGCGGCCGAAATCGGTTTTGGAAGCGGAACGGATAAGCTGGTTCAGCAGGGCTTGCTGGTCCTTAACGGCATTCGCCATATCCCGCTTCACCTGTCGTGAAATGAAATTGGCAAAGGGTCGGGCCAGGAAGGATTTTATTTTCATATCTGCCTGATCGGTTCCGTTAAAGGATGTATCGGGCCCGGGGGCTTCAGCAAGCAGGGGCCGGGACCGGCAACGAGGGGCAAAATTAGCGGAATCGGGATAATCCAAAACCGATATTCACGAAGGGTCAGGGGCAATTGCAGGGCCAGTCGGTATCCAGGTCGATGCAGGTAACCACATCCAGGCCATTGGCCCTTGGCGCCACCACAATACGCACCCGTTGACCATCGCGGGTGATGCCTTCCAGCGGATAGGTGGTGCCCCGCTCTTCGCGGCGGATGCGGGATCGGTTGAGCCTGCCTTTCTTCAGGATTTCATTGACCTCATATTCATCAATCCGGCGGCACTGCATCCGGCAACGGGCATGGCGGCTGTAGGACACGAATGCGGGATGTTCCCAGAACCGGTCTTCGCGCAGGGCTTCGTCACTGGCGCTTTTCGTACCGCGGCAACCGGATTCGGTTTTCTTTATAAATACTGACAGAAGAAGCAGCGCGAGAATCGGAAAAACCCATTTTTTCATGGATGCAAAATTAACCGGAATAGAACCCGAATCGGGCAAAGCATGAAGCCGCTTGTTGCCTGCATTTCATAAAAGCCCTGCTATCTTTGCAGCATGAACAAGACGGTGGCCCTGCACACCCTGGGTTGCAAACTCAATTTTTCGGAGACCTCTACCCTGTCGCGTATGCTGGCACAGGAAGGTTTTGCGAGGCGCGACTTTGATGAAGGCGCCGATGTATATGTGATCAACACCTGTTCGGTAACGGAGAATGCCGATAAGGAATGCCGGCAGCTGGTTCGAAGGATACGCAACCGCAGGCCCGATTCGCTGGTGGTGATCACAGGTTGTTATGCACAACTGCAACCCAAGGAAATCGCCGCTATTCCGGGTGTGGACCTGGTGCTGGGTGCTGCGGAAAAATTCAATATTGTCGACCATCTTAAAACCCTTACGCGGGAAGAGCCCGTGCGCATTTGTAGTTGCGATATTGAAGAGGTGGATCGGTTTGTTCCCTCGCATTCATTGAAAGACCGGACCCGCGTATTTCTCAAGGTGCAGGACGGCTGCGATTACAATTGCAGCTTTTGCACGATTCCTGCGGCGCGTGGAAAAAGCAGAAGCGACAGCATAGACAATGTATGCCGCAGGGCGGAAGAAATTGCCCGGGAAGGCGCAAGGGAAATCGTACTTACCGGAATCAATCTTGGCGATTTCGGCAAGGGGGCTCAGGGTGGCAGAAAGCACGATGAAAATTTTTCCGAACTGATCAGGGCTTTGGACAGTATCGATGCTGTAGATCGTTTCCGCATCTCATCCATCGAGCCCAACCTTTTAACGGACGAGATCATTGATTTTGTAGCCGGAAGCCGGGCTTTCATGCCGCATTTCCATATTCCGTTGCAGAGCGGCAGCAATCGGATCCTCGGGCTGATGAAGCGGCGCTACCGCCGGGAGCTCTATGCCGAAAAACTAAGGCGTATCCGTTCGGTGATGCCGCACTGCGCAATCGGTGTGGATGTGATAACGGGCTTCCCTACGGAAACCGAAGAAGATTTTCAGGATACCTTTCGGTTTTTGCAGGATCTGGATGTTTCCTACCTGCATGTGTTTACCTATTCGGAGCGGAGGAACACGCCGGCTATAGATCTGCGTCCGGCTGTTCCGGTGAGGCAACGACAGGAGCGCACCCGGCTGCTGCGGAGTCTGAGCCTGGTTCAGGAGGCGGCTTTCCTTGAGCGGCATCGCGGTCAGAAGCGGGCTGTGCTTTTTGAGGGTGCGGCGAAAAATGACCTGATGGAAGGTTATACCGACAATTATATCAAGGTGAAAACAGCTTTCGATCCGAAACGTGTCAACCAAATCATCTCCTGGTCCTTATGAGTGCGCTCGAAAACAAGAAGTTTCAGGTGACCATCCATTTCGAAACGGACGAGGAGTTCATGACCTTGGTTCCGCCGCACCGTATCTATATCAACAAGCTGATTGAAAACGGGGTCATCGAGTTCTATTCGGTGAGTCTGGAAAGCATGCGCTCCTGGATTGTGATGAACGCTGCCGATAAGGCTGAGGTGGAGTATGTACTGAGCCAGTCGCCCCTTTACCGCTACTGGACGGTGGAAGTGGATGAATTGTATATCTACGACGCGCCGGGTTACCGGTTGCCGGCTTTCCAGCTGAATTAATTTTTTCCGGAGGGTTGTTCGGTTGATTGAATCGATTATATTTGCAGCCCGTTAGGGAGCATAGCTCAGTTGGTTTAGAGCATCTGCCTTACAAGCAGAGGGTCCGCGGTTCGAGCCCGTGTGCTCCCACA
>CAZZLI010000042.1:0-21023 GCA_964655055.1 uncultured Ferruginibacter sp. | reverse complement strand
CAACCCGCGTACAGTAGAGGCTGTCACATATTGTCGAAATACAACCGGTACGGGGATTGCAGTCGGAGTCGATAACCTCCTTGTAAAAAGGAATGAAAGGCGCCAGCCCCCCCTGATGCAACAACAATTGCTTCAACTTCAGCGAGGCCTTGTTGCTGCCTCTTGTCCAGGGCAGATAATCTCCGATGCTTTTGTTCAGATCAATCCTACCCTCGTCATAAAGCCGCATCACTGCAAGGGTTGTAGCGCATATCTTAGTCACGCTGGCCATATCATAAACCATATCCACATTCACCGGCTGTCCTTCAGCATATCGGGTACGCCCGAATGCTTTATGATAAGCGATCTTTCCGTCTTTAAGCACCAGCACCACACAACCGGGCGTAGCACCTTTTTCAATGGCGGCGTTTGCAATGCTGTCAATCCGTTGCAGGGGCCCGTGGTCCATACCCGGCAATGATAATGCAGGCTGTCGACGATCTGCTGCTGCGCTAATTCCGCTGCCTGAAGGGTATTGTGTACAAACCGTTACCGGCAGCCGGCCTTTCGCTGTAAATTTTTGTTCCAGAAAATCGACGGCTACATCCTGGGTGATGCTGTCATCTTCGTAACAGGCGATAAGATTTTGAGCGCCGCAGAAATTTTTGATGGCATAGGGGTTGCCGAAAACAAACGTTGTAGTGCCGCTAAGCTGCTGAAGGCGGTTTACCAGATCCAGTGCCGATTTACTGATGCCGAAATTATTGGCAGGAGCGCGGTTGTATCCGTGGATGCCGATAATGATTTTGGGGTTTCCGGCACTTGCCAGTCGGAACAGGGAATCGGCTGCGGCAGCTGTTTGTTTGTAATCCAGGTAGTAGGCCCTTGCCCCGAAAGCCGAACGAAGCCTTGCTGAAAACCGGTTTTCTTCACGCACACCGATCCCCACATAAACCGGGGAATTGCGAAGTGAATCGGCGGGTGAAAAAACCAGCGAACGCCCATCACTCGGGGCAAGCAGCGTGAGCGCCTTACGGGCAATCTCCCTTCTCAAATCGGCGGCGCCCGCATTCAAATCGGCCGTAATTCCTTCCGTGGGAATGGGCTGTATGTTGTTCAGTACATAATGATACTTGGCCAGCAACACTTTCCTGCAATGGCCGTAGACCTCATCCCAACTGAGTTTTTTCTGCCTGATGGCTTCGCGGATGCTGCTGATGCTCTTTGCCACATCAGCGGGCAGGCAAAGCATATCGTTACCGGCAATAAGTGATTCAGCCGAAGATTTTCCTTCAGGAAAATACTTATTGACCCCCTGCATTTCCAGCGCATCGGTGAATGTGAGACCGGAATACCCCAACCCATTACGCATCAGTCCGTTGATAGCGCTGCGTGAAATCGAAGTCGCGCGGTTGCTGCGCTTGTCTATCGAGGGGATATAGAGATGGGCCACCATCACGCTGCCGACACCTGCAGCGAAAATTTTCCGGAACGGATACAATTCGAGGGAATCGAGCTCTGCCCTCGATTTATTGATGACCGGAAGATCGAGATGGGAGTCAACCGCCACATCACCGTGTCCGGGAAAATGTTTGGCACAGGCCATGACACCGCCATCCTGCAAGCCGCGCATATACTGGATCCCGTATTCGGCTACCCGGTATTTGTTTTCGCCAAAGCTCCGGTCGTTGATGACGGGGTTCTCGGGATTATTGTTCACATCCACCACCGGGGCGTAATTGACATGGATGCCCATCCTGCGACATTGCGCAGCCACCAGCCTGCCGTAACGGTAAACGAGTGCCGTGTCATCTATAGCCCCCAGCATCATTTGCTTGGGCAGGTTCATCACGGTGTCATTCATACGCATGCCCAGCCCCCACTCACCGTCGATACAAACCATCACGGGTGTTTGTGCCAGGGCCTGCAGCCGGTTAAGGATGGTGGCCTGACGATAAGGACTTCCCTGAAAAAGACAGACCGCTCCGATATTGTACTTCCGGACCATGGCCTCCGCAAGGGAATCAAAATACACCGGTGTTTTTTTTAAGGGATCCATACCCGAAAGGCGCAACACCATCAGCTGGGCGATCCGCTGGTCGTCGCTGAGAGATCGAAACACACTGTCGGCCCATCGGTGCGCAGCGGCATCCTGATGATGTTGTGAATAAGCACTGACTTTAATCAGAAAAAAAAGCAACGCAACCAACAGGACTTTTCGGGAGGAATATTTCATACGTGTAAATTAATCAGAAAAATATCATAGTAACCCATGTCACTATCGAATATCCAATACACTGATTTTTCCCATACGTCGTTGCCTCAGCAGAAAAATCCTGTGAAACCCCCTTCGGGCTGGAATATCTTCAAGGCCGGCTTTAGCGATGAAATTCAGGCTTTTAAGCTTGCCCAGGCAATTTTCTACCAACTTGAGCGTATATTCGTTAAGGTCCTTCATTACGGGCTAAGGGCAGGATTGTGCTCCCCAACCGTCAATGCAGCCCCCCACAACTGAAACCATGTCTGACTTACGTTCGCGTGACCTGCTCAAGGTCAATTTCGATATCGTATCGATTTTCCTTGATTATTCCGACTGGTATGACGCCCTGGGCAAGGTATTTTCCCGGGTGTCCGGCTGTGTGGATGTGGACCGGATCTATTATTTCGAAAATCATATAAATCTGGTCAGCGGTGAGGGGTTTACCAGCCAGCGCTTCGAGTGGGTGAAGCAGGGGGTAGATCCCATGATCGACAATCCCGAACTCCAGAACGTGCCCATTGAATTTGTGGCAGATTTCATGGAGCCCCTGAAACGCGACAAGCCCTTCGAGGCCATCATCAGCCGGCTTCCCGATGGCAATACAAAGGAGATCCTCTCCAGCCAGGGCATTCTTTCCATCCTGGTGCTGCCCATCTTCATCGATAAAAAACTCTTCGGATTCATCGGGTTCGACGATTGCACCCGGGAACGGGAATGGACCGAGCAGGAGCTACACTTCCTGCAGAGCATCACCTCAAACCTGGCTTCTGCCATCTTCCGCAGGAACGCCATGAAAGAGGTGCAGCAGAAAGTGGAAGACCTGGAACGCATCAACAATGAACTCGAACAGTTCGCCTATGTGGCCTCACACGACCTGCAGGAACCCTTGCGTATGGTCAGCGAGTTTCTCAAACTGCTCGATAAGAAATATACCGCAGTACTGGATGATGCCGGGCGCTCCTACATCCGGTATGCGGTAAACGGTTCGTTGCGGATGAAGGGAATCATCAACGACCTTTTGGAATATTCGCGGGTAGGCCGCACTCCCTATACCCTCGAGCAGGTCAGTTGCAATGCCCTGGCTGATGAAATCAAGGAGCTGCTGGCCGCCAAGATCAGCGAGAAGAAAGCCACCGTTACCTTAAAACATACCGCAGACCTGCTGACCTGGAAAACCCCGTTGCGCCAGGTCCTGCTCAACCTGATCGACAACTCCCTCAAATACGCAGCGCCCGATCGGCCCCCGGTGGTGGAGATCGATGTTCGTGAACTGGAGCAGCAATGGCTTTTCTCCTGTACCGACAATGGTATCGGCATTGCACCCGAGTATAGTGAGAAGATTTTTGTCATCTTCCAGCGCCTGCATACCAAAGATGAGTACGAGGGTACCGGCATAGGACTTGCCATTACCAAAAAAATCATCGAGGGTCTGGGCGGCAAGATCTGGGTGGAATCGGTACCCGGCGAGAAAACAGTGTTTTACTTCACCATTCCCAGAAAATAACCATGGGCGAACTGATCTGTTTTTCCGGAAAGGCGGTCCGCATCCTGATGGTGGAGGATAACGATGGCGACGTGCTGCTGACCCGCGAGATGCTGGCAGAAGCGCAAATCGCCAATGAAATATTTTCCATCAGCAATGGCGAGGCCGCCATCCAATTTCTTCGTGAAACGGCACGAAACAACCGGGCCGACTTGCCAGGATTGATCCTGATGGATATCAATATGCCCAAGCTTTCCGGACATGAGGTAATGGCCGCAATGCGACAGGATCCTGTACTGACAACCATTCCGGTATTCCTGTTCACCTCCTCGGAAGCGCCCTCCGATATCCTTCAGTCGAAAACCAATGCTGTGACAGGATATCTTGTCAAACCGCTGGACACCGATCTCTTTCGCCGGATGATTTCCGCAACGCCAGGCTTTACTTTCATAGCAGAAAAAGGCTGAAGCCCGGCCTGTTAAAGTTTTCCCATATCATTTTACCGCAATAATCACAATGCAGCCGTTCGGATAATTTTGATTCCGTCAAACCTACCCGTTATGGTACGCCCTGTCTTTCTCCTGCTTGTATGCGGATTCAGCTGTACGGGAAATTCCGGTTATCCTTCACCTGCAAGCACAGACAAGAGCTATGCGGTTGATACCGTGAAAAACGGCATCTATTCCGCAGCGTTGCGGTTCAGCCAGGAAAAAACCTGGTTTTATGATGCCGCCTATTATACTATTCCCTATCCGGGCGGCGATGTGCCTTCGGGCGGGGCCTGCACCGATGTGGTGATCCGTGTGCTGCGTGAAAACCGGATTGATTTACAGCGGTTGATTCATGAAGACATGCGGCAACATTTTTCCGCCTATCCGAACAAATGGAGAGCCACTGCCCCCGACCCCAACATCGATCATCGAAGGGTGCCGAACATCATGACGTTTTTTGAACGAAAACGATTTGCATTACCGGTCACCCGTAACCGGTCTGATTATCTTCCCGGCGATATCGTAACCTGGGAACTGTCGCCAGGCGTCACCCATATTGGTATTTGCCTGAAAAATGGCGACATTTACCACAACATCGGCCCACGGGCCCGGATTGATAAGGAAGCGGTGTTCAATTACAAGGTCATAGGACATTACCGCGTTCCTGTATAGCGTAAAAAAAACTGAACCTGCCTCCGATGAATTCATTAAGCCATTACCAACTGTCGACCCGGTTCCGATTCGGCAAGCACCGGGGCAACACCCTTGAACAGGTTGTTGCCGAAGATCCGTTCTATATCACATGGTGCATGATTCATCATAAAGACTTTGTGATTGATGATGAATCCCTCGAGGCGATCCGGGAGCGGCATCCGCAATTCAATCTGACCACACTGGCTGAATTCGCTCGGGAACTGAAGATGACAAACCGGTATTCCTTCCCGCCTTATTATCGCCATATCTGGGCTTCACTGGCAATCCGCAAAGCGCTTTCGGGCAAGGACTGATTGTCAGCATTTTTTTCAAAACGCAGGAATACCGATGAACATATTTTCCACCAGGGAGAAAACGCTAACGGAAACACAGGTTGTAACAAATACCGAAACAGCGCAGGAAGAGGAAAGGCAGACGATCCTACATTGCCGGTTACCCGCTCCTGACTTTTGCATGATCCGCATCCATCCCACCACCTATCTTATTGAACAGGACGGAACGAAAAGGAACCTGATCAGCTCGCTTGACATAGCCGTTGCCCCTGCCTGGTGTACCGGCAATTTTTCCGGCGGCTTCATGCATTTCACGCTGGTATTTGAAGGGCTGGGCAAACAATGCCGGAGTTTTTATATGGAGGAGTTTGCCGGCCCAACGGAAAATCTGTTGTTCAAAACCGAACCTATACGGAGGAATAAAACAGACGTTTACCGGGTTGATATTATCAGTACCTAGCGGCACATTAATGAACGCGCATCAACAGGTTCATTTTCCCTTTTCCCAGACAACACCCACAATCACTTCATTCTTACGGCCGATGAACTGATAAGGCGCGTTATAGCCCAGGAACCGGTATGAGCCGACGGTTTCAATGCGGTTTTCACGCAGCAAACCGGCCAGCCTTGCGCTGTATTTTTTTATTTCGCTATCGCCGGCATATCCGCCAAAGGTGACAGCGGCCACATACTCTCCGCCGGTTTTCTGAAGATAGATTTCTTCCAATAAGGGTTTAGGGAGGCTGTTGAGATCATATTTTTCGGGCATCACAAAACTCATGCTCGAGCGCTCGCTGCCCATATCCATATGCACGGGTGCCGTCATGGCAATTTTAGCCCCTTCGGCATTGCCGCCGAAAATATAGTTGGCTATTTTCCGAAAGCCCGGGTTGGCCAGTTCACGATAATTTTTGGCGTTTGAATACACGGTGGCCAGAACAGCCGGAGGGTAATAGCGAATTTCAAAACCCTTGCCCGAATGGACAACGGTATATTTCTGCTTTTCGATGTTGAAAATCCCCATTTTGGCAAAGGAATAAAGAGCGATCATGGTCAGGCATATTATGCCGATGAGCAATACAGGCTTTTTCATAAAACCTCAAACAAATCTCTGACCGTTTTAGTTGACCAGAGGACTCCGGTCTTTCACCGATAACCGGGAAATTTTTCAAAAATCAGACTTCCTCTACCTGATGAAGCTTTGTACGCTTACCTCGCTGCCGCTGATGATTTTCAGGAGATAACGTCCGGATGGAAATGCCGATACGTCAACCGTAGTTTTATTGAGGCCCGGTGCCGTTTGCACCTGTTTTTTCAGCAGGACTCTTCCTGAAAGATCGCTGATCTGGATTTGTGCAGCCGAACTGCCCAATGCGCTCCATTCAACATTAAGGTCGCCTGTTGCAGGCTGGGGATACAGGTTACTGATGCCGGAGCTTTTTTTAAATGCTGGCAGTTTGATGATGGGTGAATAGTTCGACTTCCCGTCGAGGTCCACACATAGGAGGCGGAAAAAGACAGGCCCCGTTCCGGTAAGCGGAGTGCGGAAAACATAGTCGCGCCTGTTGCTGCTGAACCCCGATGCAGTTACGGTGCCAATCGTACGGAAGCGGATCCCGTCTTCCGACTGCTCGATTTCAAAGCGGGCTGTGTTGATTTCCGTTTCCGTACGCCAGTCGAGCTTTGCCATCGTACCCGAACGCGTGCCGCTTAAAGAGGACAGGCTCACCGGAACGATGATGCTGGAACAGCCGCCGTTGGTGTAAAACGTATTTCCGTTATTGAAGGTCACAAACGCGCCGTTGTAATCAGCGGGGGTGACGTTGATTTGTGAATCGAGCAGGGTATAGTTGTAATTGACCACAGCAGCGGGACAACCGGGTGATTGTACCGAAAAGTAGCGGAAGTTGTTGGTGGCGGGTGATCCATAGTTTTTGAAGGTGCCGCAGCGGTTGAATCCTGATTGTGCGGTGCCTGCAGCCGCAGTAAGTCCCGGACAGCCGTTGCTCACATTGAAGTAGGTGTCGAAAAGAATATAGAGCGGGGCGGATGCACAAAAAGAAGAGAGGTCGTAGACCTGGCTGACCAGCGGCGAAAACACCAGGAAAGTGGCATTGGCGGGAATGCCGGTAGCCGGAATGGACGTCGCCACCGGACTACTGCAGCCTGGCGTCGTGACGGCATTGTTCAGCGCAGCGATATAATCGTTCATGGCCGGGGAATAGTTTCCGGTAAGGTTGTTGAACGTCACCTTCGCCGAACCCGATCCCGAGGAAGGAGGATTGGAGGACCCATAATAAATCGTAACCTGTGAGGGCTGCACATTGCTACTGCCGTTTTTAAGAACGATGAATTCATTGTCGCCTTCAAAAGCGGTACCGTTGCAGGCATCAATCATGGCGGCCCTTACCTGGGGGCATTGGGCCTTATTCGATAAAAAGCTTCCGCAAAACAACAGGGTTAGAAGAAGGTATTTGCTCATTGGATTACGCATAGGTTTATTTTTTTGACAGTGAATCGATGGGTGAATACCCTGATTCAACAGCAGCGTAAGGTACATTGATTTTCCTTTAGACTGAGGGATAACCTGAATCGCTTTTGCCGGAAATATGAGGCGACGGTTGCTATACTGATTTCAATCTGAACGATACCGGCAGGATATCTGTAATGCACCAATTTCATTGGCGTAAACAGCTATCACATCGGCATTATACGGGAAAATTTCGGGCTGATTTATACATCATTTTCGTATAACTTCAACCCATGCCCCGCCAGCCCAAAAAGCATCCTGCTCCCCAGAAAAAAGATGCCTTCAGCTTTTATGCCGATGTGTATGATGTGGTGCGGCAGATTCCCCGCGGACGGGTGAGCAGCTACGGTGCCATCGCCCGCTATCTGGGCACAGGCTCCAGCGCCCGGCTTGTGGGCTGGGCCATGAACGCCTCACATCTGGTGAAACCTCCGGTACCGGCGCATCGTGTGGTGAACCGACTAGGCATGCTTTCGGGAAAAATGCATTTCGCCACACCCGATACCATGCAGCAGCTTCTGGAGAAGGAAAAAGTTCGGGTGGAAAAAGATCAGGTGGCGGAATTCGACAAACTCTTTTGGGATCCTTCGGAAGCGCTGGAACTGTAACCTGAATTACAATTTCCTGATTTCTTGCTCCGGCTCCCCCAGCAATATCGATACCCGCCCGGGTGCCGGAGCCAGCAACAACAAAAAGAAAAGCGTGAACAAGGCCAGCAACAGATAGGCAAGGTTCAGCGTAAGAATAAAGGCAATAGAACCAAGCAGACCAAGCAGGCCAAGCAAGATCCAAAGCGGCACAATAGCCCTGTGGAATAGTTCCAGTTTTTGTGCAGCCGATTCCCTGCTGCGCCGGAGCCCGGCAATCCGGTTTTTGAAATTCACACGGTAACCGAAATAGTAGACCAGCGCGTAAACGACAATCAGAACGGGTTGCAGATAACGGTCAACAGAAACAGGATCTGCCGCCAAAGGAATTCTTTCCGAAGCGTAAAGCAGAAAAACAATAAGTCCGCCTGCCAGAGGAATGAGCAGGGCAATCAGAAATAGCCTGCGCATACTTCCAAGTGAACCGCCTGATTGCTTCAAGGACATCAATGGCTGTAATAGGGACTGATAAGTATGTAAACAAGCACGCCTGTAACCGCCACATAGAACCAAAGCGGCCAGATGATCCGAACCAGTTTACGGTGTTTTGCATACTCACCAATCAGCGCACGATAGGCGGCCAGCAGGATAAAGGGAAGGCCGACACCTGCCAGCGGAATATGTGTCAGGAGGATAAGCAGATACCAGGTGCGCCCCGATCCGGCAGCTGTGAGCTCTTCTTTGCTCAGTCCCTTGATACCGTCGGTTTCTCCATAAGCGGTTTCTCCGGCCAGCAGATGATGCGAAATGTAAGAAAGCAGGAACAGCACCGAAAGGCCCATGGCCAGCAGCATGATCTTCTTATGCAATGCATACTTTTTCTGGCGGATAGCCATCAGCCCCGCCAACAGCAGCAGCGCCACGCATCCGTTGATGATGGCGTTGGTCAGCGCAAAGATGTGCACATCGAAAGGCAGTTGCACCTGCCCGGCCAGGTTATACCGGCCCAGCACAGTAACCACTACAAACACGATGGCGGAAAAAATACCGATAAGCCAAAGGGCCCGGGTATCGTTTTTCTGAAGAACTGGCTTTAGCATAAAATTGATTGAGTTATTCAGCTTGTTGAATGTTAAGTGTTAAATATAAGGTGTTAAATGGGATGACCATATCATGCTTCTAATCGTTGCTCTTAAGCACTTAACTTCGGCTGAACAGTTCTTTCAGAAATTCCCCAAAGCTTCGTTTGCGGTTTTTTTCCAGCATCAGCAAGGGAATATCCTGCACCAGCCGCGCCTGCTTCACCGAATCGAACCCGTTGTACCAGCCCCGCACCACGCGCTGCCGGTCGAGCAGGAAAAAGTTTTCGGTATGCGGGAAGGCCGTATCGGCCCCAACATCGGCCACACTGGCTTTGAGTTCGTTCAGCGCGAAGTCGTAGATCTCCTTTTTGTTGCCGGTTACAAACCACCAGCTTTCGTGATTGGCGGTATAGCGGTTGGCGAACTTACGCAGGGCGGGTACCGAATCGTTATCGGGATCGATGCTGATGGAGATGAACTGCACGATACTGTCCTTGCTGTTGGCATAGGAATCCTGGAGCTTCTTCATGCTGCGTGCCATACCGGGACAGATGGTAGGGCATTTGGTGAAAAAGAAATCGATGACCAGGATCTTGTGTTTCACCGAATCGAGCGATACCTGTTGCCCCAGCTGGTTGACGAGCCGGATATCACGCACCCGGTGCCACTGGGTATCGGGCACCGTTTTGCCCCGTTTGGTTGCCGTAGTCACGCTATCGTAAAAATAACGCAGCGGCATGTGCACGGCTTTGGCGCTGTAGTATTTCACAGCGTAATACCCCGCGAACGGGAAGAGTAGGGCGATGCAGAGGCCGAGTACCGCTCTTTTATTCATATTCCTTAACAAAAAACCATCGCACACAAGAAAAGTGACGATGGTTGCTGAAAAAATGTATTCGCACGGGGTTCCTTCAGGAACCGTATTGCTTAGTGTTTGGGGGCCACCTGTTCGGTTTTCGGCTTCTCCCCGGTTTTATTATACCTGTTGCGCAGGTTCTTCCAGCTGTCGCCGTCCCATAAAAACGCCGCGATGAACCATACGAAGAGCAGCAACGGCACCACGATGGTCATGATCATGTTGCGGATTTCATCGCCCAGATGCATGAATACCGAAACGATGTAAAACGCTTTGGCCAGGGAAAGGATGCATACGGCCCCTTTCACAAAAAGGATGATGCCTTTGCTGGTTTCCGGATCGCCATACCAGTGTTTGGCGATGCCGAGACCCAAAACAAGTTCGATGACAGTGATGCCCGAAAGAATCCAGAAGACACGCCAGATGCGTCCGGTACCGCCGGTATGTTCGGGTTGGAAGGTGATTTCGGGTGAGCTGAGCTGTGACGACATGATGGTTTATTGTAGTTGAACAGTTTCGGTTTAAATCAGATAGAAGCAGAGGAACACGAATACCCATACCAGATCCACAAAGTGCCAGTAGAGTCCGGTTTTCTCGATCATTTCATAATGACCGCGCTGGTCGAAATGGCCCAGGCGTGTTTTGATATACATGATGATATTGATGACTACTCCGGAAAACACGTGGAAGCCGTGGAAGCCGGTGATGCCGAAGAAATAGCCTCCGAATGCGATGGGCCCCGACTGGTTGGCATGGATATTGGCCGCCTGGATCATACTGACGAGTTGGTCCGAGGAGAGTGCCGACACATCATGCGCCGCTCCGCCATGGTTCAATGTTCCGGCAATATCGCGAAGCTGTTCAACCGGAGTTTTCTTCAGCGCCTCGGCAATGGCTTCATGCGAAAGGGCCGCTCCCCATGGATTGGATTTCACCGTGGTGGGCAGTACTGAAAGCGATCCGTCGTTGAGCAAAGCGATATGCTCTCCGGTGAGCAGGTGGGTCCATTCCCAGGCCTGACAGGCCAGAAAGGCGATACCGCCGATGATGGTCATGATCATGTATTTCTCCACGCCCTTCCGGTTCATCTTATGCCCTTCATGCACGGCCAGTACCATGGTTACGGAACTGGCGATGAGAATGAAGGTCATCAGACTCACGAAGGCGAGCGGAAGGTCGGCGTGACCGGCGAGCGGGAAGGAGTTGAACACCTTGTTGGGGTCGGCCCAGAAGTCGACACTGAAACGGATGGTGCCGTAACTGATCAGGAAGGCGCCGAAAGTGAAGGCGTCGCTCATCAGGAAGTACCACATCATCACCTTGCCGTAGCTGATGTTGAACGGGCTTCTTCCCCCCGACCACCATTTGGTTTGTTGAATCGCTGCTGTTGACATGAACTGAGTCTTTAAAAATAAATAAAACCACTTATCGCCGTCCCTTGCCCGCTGTCAGCGAACCGCCAGCAAAAAAACAAGCAGATAAATCCATAAGATATCAATAAAGTGCCAGTAGGTGCTGATTACTTCCACCGGCACGGCATTGTAGGTTCTTACCCGTGGGCTGAAGGCCCGCGAAAACATCACACCCAACGCCACCACACCCCCCAGTACGTGCAGGGCATGCGCGCCGATGATAATGTACAGGAAGGAAACCGACACATTCTTCTGAAGGGTCAGCCCCTGCTGGTACAACCGGTGGAAGCCCAGCAACTGCAACACGACAAACAGCAGTCCCAGTACCAGCGTTACCGTTACCAACCGGCGGTAGTCGGACATCGACCGCTGCCTGAATTTCTTTCCTGCCATCCAGATGGTGACACTGCTGGCCAGCATCACTGCGGTACTGTACCAGAAGATGGACGGCAGTTCAAAACTAAACCAGTTGGCCTGGTTTCTTTTGACGATGTACGCGCTGGTGAACCCGGCAAACATCATCAGCATGCTGGCAATCGCCACCCACAGCGCGAATTTGTGCGGGTGAATCCTGTTCCGTTGTTCTGTAGCCAGCGCCATCATTTTCCGTTATCTCGATTTACTGTCGACCGTTTTTTCTGCAACCGCAGTCCTGATGTCTGTTCTGCCGGGTGTGCGGTCCATATAAAGGGCCAGCAACACCACCATCAGGTAGAAGTAAGATCCGAACATCACATGCCTCGCGCTTTTCACATCCATGCGCAGCAGCAGGCGGATACTCAGTGCCACCATGCAGAGGTTGCAGACCAGCAAGACCCACAAACTGCCTAATCCGGCGATGCCGAAAAAATAAGGCAGCAGTCCGAACGGTATCATCAGCGCACTGTAAATAACTGTTTGCAGTGCCGTGAATTTGGTTGGTCCCTTGCTGCCGGGCAGAAGCCGGAAGCCCGCCTTCGTATAGTCGGCATGGGCCAGCCAGGCAATCGCCCAGAAATGGGGAAACTGCCAGAGGAACTGAATCCCGAAAAGAATCCATGCTCCCGTCCAGTCTACCACACCCTGCCCAAATGCCGCCACCCAGCCAATCATGCAGGGCAAGGCACCCGGTACGGCGCCAACCAGCACAGCGATGGAGTTGACCTTTTTCAGCGGCGTGTACACAAACCCGTAGCTGATCAGGCTGAACAAACCCAGCCATGCACTGGTAGCATTGAAGGCGTAGGCCAGAATGAGCAGGCCGGCAAATCCCGTCAGTGCCGCAAAGATCCAGGCCTCATAGGGAGTCATTCTTCCGCTGGCAACAGGCCGGGAAGCAGTCCGCTTCATAATGGCGTCCGTATCCTTCTCCAGAATCTGGTTGATGGCATTGGCCGATCCCGTAATCAGCATTCCTGCTGCAAAAAGTAAAAGAACTGACCCGGATTTGGGAAGGCTGAACCTTCCTTCGTTCGGGGCGATCAGAAAACAAACCACCGTACTGAAGACCACCATGAAACTTAAGGTGAACTTGATCAGCTGAAAGTAATCCTTCACCTTGCTTGCCAGATTCAGGGTGGTTGATCCGGCGATGGGTTTATGTTCGATCGACATGCTTTATCGCTGCCTGTTGTTCCGCTCCTTCACCTCCGTAACACGATCACGGCGGTCACAACATTCCAATCAATGATGCGCACTTTCGTTGGCGCCCACGGGTTCGGTTTGCGGAATGAATTCCCTGCCGTCCTTACCGTAATCATAGGCCCCGCGGTGTACCGCCGGAATTTCGCCGGGCCAGTTGCCGTGGCCGGGATGCACGGGCGTTGTCCATTCCAGGGTATTGCTGCCCCAGGGATTGAGCGAGGTCACTTTCCGTCCCTTGAACATGCTGTACAGGTAGTTGAATACGAAGAGCAGTTGTACAGCGAACACGATCATCGATACGAAACTGATGAACTGGTTCAGGCCGCCGAACATCTTGAACGATTCCCACATGGAGAAGTCATAATAACGGCGTGGCATACCCGCAAGTCCTTCGTAGTGCATGGGCCAGAAGATCAGGTAGGCGCCGATGATGGTCACCCAGAAATGGATATAGCCCAGCGTATTGTTGAGATATCGGCCGTACATCTTGGGGAACCAGTGGTACACCCCGGCAAACATGCCGAAGAAGGAGGCCACACCCATCACAATATGGAAGTGGGCAACCACGAAATAGGTATCATGCAGGTGGATGTCGAGCGCGGAGTTACCCAAAAAAATACCGGTAAGGCCACCGCTGATGAACAGGCTCACGAAGCCGATGGCGAAAAGCATGGCAGGCGTGAACCGGATGTTGGCGCGCCAGAGTGTGGTGAGCCAGTTGAATACCTTGATCGCCGAAGGCACCGCTATCAGCAGGGTAAGCAAAACGAAGAAGGCCCCCAGGAAAGGATTCAATCCGGTGACGAACATGTGATGCGCCCATACCAGGAAGGCCAGGATGGCGATAGCGAACAGGGAACCTACCATGGCCATATACCCGAAAATGGGTTTGCGGCTGTTGACCGAAAGGATTTCCGACGACATACCCATGGCCGGCAGGAGGATGATATACACTTCAGGGTGACCGAGGAACCAGAACAGGTGCTGGAACAGGATGGCGCTACCGCCCTCATTAGGCAATATTTTTCCATTCACCACAATGTCACTCAGGAAGAAGCTGGTACCCAGGTTGCGGTCGAACAGCAGCAGGATGGCACCCGAGAGCAGTACGGGAAAAGAAAGCACCCCAAGTACCGCGGTGAAAAACAGGGCCCAAACAGTAAGCGGCATGCGGGTCATGCTCATGCCTTTGGTGCGCATGTTTAGAATGGTTGTGATGTAGTTAAGGCCACCGAGCAGCGAGCTCACAATGAACATCGCCATACTGACGAGCCAGAGGTCCATACCGATTTTCGATCCGCTCGACGCATCGCCCAACGCACTGAGGGGTGGATAAATGGTCCATCCGCCGCTGGCTGGTCCGGTTTGTACAAACAGCGAAGCGAACATGATAACGGAAGACAGGAAGAAGAACCAGTAGCTGAGCATGTTCAGCATAGGCGAAGCCATATCACGGGCACCCACCTGAAGGGGAATGAGGAAGTTGGCGAAAGTGCCGCTCAATCCAGCAGTAAGTACGAAGAACACCAGGATGGTACCGTGCATGGTCACCAGGGCGTAATAAAATTCAGGATTGAGTTTTCCGCCCTTGGCCCAATGGCCCAGCAGGTCTTCCAGCCAGGGGAAGGTCTGTTCGGGGTAGCCCAATTGAAGACGGAACAACACGGAGAACAGTCCTCCAATGATGGCCCAGATCATTCCCGTGATGAGGAACTGCTTGGCAATCATCTTGTGATCCTGACTGAAAATGTATTTGGTGATAAAGGTCTCGTGATGATGGTGCTCATGATGCGCATCGTGTGCGGCATGGGAAGCGGTTTCCTGTAAGGTAATGGCCTGGCTCATATTGGTTGGGTTTTAACGGTTCGTGTTGGTAAGTGCCGCAATCGGCATGGATTTGGGCGTGGAAACTGCTGCCGCGCTGTTCCTGGGTTTCTTGTCGGGGAATACGGTATAGTACATGGGCGACTGTGAGGCCAGCCACTTCTTGTAATCTTCTTCCTTCTCCACAATAACAACCCCACGCATGGAGAAATGTCCCTTGCCGCACATCTGGTCGCAACTGATTTCGTAAACAAAGTTGGGATTGCCGGTACGCACCTTCATTTCTTCGGTGGTATAGAGGGGCGTGAACCACATGGTTGTCGGAATACCGGGCACCGCATCCATCTTCATGCGGAAATGGGAAAGGCCCACATCATGAATCACATCCTGTGCGTTGATGACCAGTTTCACGGGCTTGCCTACGGGAATATGCATGGTTGCAGGAACGTGGATATCGTCTTTGCTGGCGGGATCGCTGAAATCAACCCCCAGGCTGTTGGCGCCTTTGGTAAGTTTGTAATCCTTCTTGCCCAGCGTGTTGTCGGCACCGGGATAACGGAACTCCCAGGCAAACTGATGACCGGTCACTTCCACCACCACCGAATCTTTGGGTGCTTCACCCGTCATCTTGAACCAGTACTTGAGACCGAATACCACCAGGATAGTGAGGAAGATGGCGGGTACGGTGGTCCAGATCAGCTCCAGCTTGTTGTTGTGCGGAAAATAAAAGGCCTTGCGTCCGTCGCGCTCCTGGTATTTGAAGGCGAACCAGAACAGCAGCACCTGCGTGATGAAGAAAACCACACCGGTAACAGCCAGAGTGATGTACATCATCAGGTCAATCTTTTCACCATGGTCGGAAGCGGCACCCTGCGGAAACAGGGTTTTGGAATAATACATTTCATTGCACCAGTAGCAACCCGCGAGCCCCAGCACGAGAAAGGCGATGAGCATGAACGCGTTGATCCGGTTATTCTGCTTGCGGGCCTTCTCCTCCCCTTTCAGCACGCTGACATATTCGCTGGCCTTGGCAATCTGGAAGATGACCACGAAAATCATTGCGACAATCGCTATCAACAAAATCTCTGTCATGATTCAAAATTATTTACGGAATGAGGTATGGTCTTGTTTTGTTTAATCGTATGCCGGGTAATTTCCGGTTTCCCGTCAGGTATGGTGGATCATACTTTCCTTGAGGAAAGGATGGTTCACCGGTGTAAGCGGATTCCGGCTCAGGTAATCGCCCACACGCCACATGATGATGCCGATGAACAGGGCTGCAATGCCGAATTCGAAAGGCATCAGTTCCGCCTTCTCCTTGAGGGTGCCCGGCATCACCATCTGCCAGAAATCGATCCAGTGGCCGAAGATGATGAGTACCGCCATCAGGGTGATCAGCGTATAGTTCCTTTTTGCCGCCCGCTTCATCAGGATCAGCAGTGGGCAAATGAAATTCAGAATCAGGTTGAGGAAGAAGATGCCGCGGTAGGGACCTGCCACGCGGATCTTGAAATAGCCGGTTTCCTCGGGAATGTTGGCATACCAGATCAGCATGTACTGCGAGAACCAGAGGTAGGTCCAGAACACCGAGAAGGCGAACATAAACTTGCCTACGTCGTGCAGATGCTCTTCGGTAACATATTCAAGCTGTCCGCGGTTTTTGAGGAAGACCACGAACAGGGCTACCAATGACATGCCGGCCACAAAGGTGCTGGCAAAGGTGTACCAGCTGTACATGGTGCTGTACCAGTGAGCATCGATACTCATCAGCCAGAGCCAGGGAATGGTGGAGCCTACGGTAAGGCCGAAGAACACAATGAAGGCCGCAGCCCAGATGATGTTCTGGTTGATCCAGCGCTTTCCGGTTTCAAAACTCATTTTTCCTCCCTTATCACTTTCAAGGCTCAGCGAACGCATTTTTTTGCCCAGTGCCCACCAAAGAAAAATGGTGATGGCGCTCCATACGGTGAAGAACACGGGATTCAGAAAGCCTTTCTTGCCGTTGAGGATGGGATCATGAGCCACCACATCCTTGTTGACCCAGTGGTAGATGTCGTCGTGGCCGCCCCAGACAATGGCCATCAGTACCAGGAAACAAATCACTCCGATTACGGGCACCACGCTGGAAATAGCCTCAGGTACGCGACGCATGGCAACCTGCCAGCCGCCCATGGCCAGGGTGGTTACCCCGATGAAGAACATGCTGGCATTGGTGACCAGCAGCCAGAACGTGCAGTTCTGCAGCAACACGGCCCAGAAACGGGTTCCGGATGTAGGCCCCGCTCCGTGTTCCGCATGGGCGAAGGGATGATACATCACCAGGCCGTAGAGCAGTGCGATCACACCGGCGGCAATCAGTCCGATGGTCCATTTCTTGTAACTCCCCGGTAATTCAAAAGACTGGTTCATCTAATCGTTTTTTATAGTGGCCGGCAAACCGGCATAAAAGAATTCAATTCAACTGGCGACACCGTGAGGGTGATTCCGGCTCATCAGCTCTTTTTAGTGGTATCCTTGGCCGCTGCAGTTACGGTAGCCGCCTTGGGTTGCAGAAGCCTTATGTAATGCACCATCTGCCAACGCTGCTTCCTGTCGAGCTGGGAGGCATAACTTCCCATATTATTTTTTCCATACAGGAGCGAATGGTACATGGTTCCATCTGCCATCTTGATATAGGCATCGGATGTAAGGTTGGCTACGCCCCCCACTTTTCCGGATGTGGCCAACGGACCGTTCGCGGCACCCCCTTCCCCATGACAGATGCCACAATAGATATTGAACAACCTGGCAGTTTCCGCGCTGTCTTTTCTATCTAGGGGTGGAACCGGATTTTTGATTTCAGCGCTTTTTACATACCCGATTGAGTCATCGCCCCAGGGGTAGTCGGGCAGATCACCCAACCGCAAACTGCCCGGTACCGGACTGGCATTGTAAAATATATATTTCCCCTTTTTGGCCGGGTCGGTGGTAAACAGGGTGCTGTCGAGCCCCACATAGGTCTCCACGGCACGGCTGTAGGCCATATCGGGCATGTAGATACGACCCGGCTTCGAATTGTTGCTGCATCCCGTCGTGGTGATTGCCGCAACAGCCACACAAAGGGCGCCGGTCGTTAGCAGAATAATTCGTTTCATGCGTGTTCTGTTATAATTACACTGTTTCAAAAATCATTTTCGTCGGCTCAATAGCCTTTTTCATCCCGATACAGTTTCTGCTCGCGGTCGTAACGACCCAGCCACCAGCCGGTTTCGGCCTGTTGGACGTTCACTTCCCTGGCTCCCGCTTTTTTCAGGAAATCCTGCACCTCGCCGTCGTTCGTCTTGTCGGTACACTCGATGGCCATTACAAAAAGATCGTCGGTGGCGCGGGGATGGAAATGGTGTTTCTTCACAAAGGGTGATAGCTGGCAGAGGTAACAGAAAGTAAGTACCATACCCACTGCGGCAAACAATACGGTAAGTTCGAAGGTGATGGGAATCCAGGCAGGCAGGGCGAAATGCGGCTTACCGCCGATATTCAACGGCCAGTCTTTGGTGAAGATCCAGCTGATGCTGGTAAGTGCGGTGGTGGTTCCGGTAATACCGAAAATGAATCCCGCCGTGTGCAGGCTGGTTTCGCGGAGCCCCAGCGCATGGTCGAGACCGTGCACCGGAAACGGCGTGTACACATCGTGGATCTTGTAACCGGCACGGCGCACATTCTTCACCGCGGGAAACAGGACCGCCTCATCATCGAAGCAGCCGACCACAAATTTTTTGATTCCTCCTGCCATATGCGTTGTTTTATCAAAAGCCCTGCACGACTGAACGGTTGCAGTGCTGCGTATTGTTTATCAATGTGCGTGTTCCACTTCCTCCACATAAAACTTCTCGGCATCCGACTTCTCCAGATCGGTCATCTTGTGCTTGTAGTTTTCGCCCGATGTCTTCAGCACGCTCTTGATTTCCGCCACGGCAATCACGGGGAAATATTTGGCGAACAGGAAGAAGCAGGTGAAGAAAAGTCCGAAGGTTCCCAGGTAGAAGCCGATTTCGTAGATCGAAGGACTGTAATAGGTGCTCCAGCTCGAAGGCAGGAAGTCGCGGTAGGTGGAGGTTACGATGATCACAAAACGTTCGTACCACATACCGATGTTCACAATGATGCTCATGAAGAACGTGAACACGATATTGCGGCGCAGTTTCCGCGACCAGAACATCTGGGGTGACACCACGTTGCAGAACATCATCAGCCAGTAGCTCCATCCGTAGGGACTGAACAGGTTGGCGCGGTTTTCCTTGAAGGCGTACCACTCGTAGGGGTTTTGACCGTACCAGGCAATGAACAGCTCGGTGATGTACGCGATACCTACGATGGATCCGGTAAGTACAATCACCTTGTTCATGGCTTCGATATGACCGAGGGTGATATAATCTTCGAGGGCGAACACTTTGCGCAGCACGATCATCAGCGTTTGCACCATCGCGAAACCGCTGAAGATGGCGCCGGCCACGAAGTAGGGAGGAAAGATGGTGGTATGCCATCCGGGCACCACCGAGGTGGCGAAGTCGAACGATACGATGGTATGTACGGAAAGTACCAGCGGCGTACTCAGGCCGGCCAGTACGAGTGAAAGACTTTCATGGCGCTGCCAGTGTTTGGTGCTGCCCGTCCATCCGAACGAGGCGATACCGTAAAGCAGTTTGCGCAGCTTGGTTTTGGCACGGTCACGCACGGTGGCCATGTCTGGTAACAGTCCCGAGTACCAGAAAAGCAGTGAAACGGTGAAATAGGTCGAAATCGCAAACACGTCCCAAAGCAGCGGCGAGTTGAAGTTCACCCAGAGCGGTCCGCGGCTGTTGGGATAAGGCAGTACGAAGAAGGCCATCCATACACGGCCCATGTGCCAGATGGGAAACTGTCCGGCGCACATTACCGCGAAGATGGTCATGGCTTCGGCAGCGCGGTTCACGCCCGTACGCCAGCCCTGGCGGAACAGCAGCAGGATGGCGGAGATGAGGGTTCCTGCATGACCGATACCTACCCACCATACGAAGTTGGTGATATCCCAACCCCAACCGATGGTTTTGTTCAGGTTCCACTGGCCGATGCCGTAGGTAACTTCGCGGTACACGCTGTACACCCCGAAGAGCAGCAACGCCACGCTGATGTAGAAGCCTATGTACCAGAGGCGGCTGGGCTTCATCTCTATCGGGCGGATGATGTCTTCCGTCACCTGATGGTAATCCTTGTTGCCCCCTACCAGCGGCTCCCGGATCTGTGATTCGTATTTCAGTAATGACATAGTCGGTTTCTCGTTTTGCTGCCGGCATCGCCTTCAGCATGGGTTTGTATAATCGGTTGCTCAGGCGTGTTCTCCCTGAGCGTGTTTTTCATTGGTCACGGTACGATCGGTATTCTTGATCTTGGCCAGGTAGCTGACGTTGGGCAGCACGTGCAGTTGCTCAAGCACATAGAAGACGCGGTCTTTCTGATCTTCGTTGCGGATCTTGTACACGTCGCTCTGCTTGTCGTTGACATTGCCGAAGCTGATGGCCTGCGTCGGACAGGCCTGCATGCAGGCTGTTTTGACATCGCGTACTAACGAAGGGTCCTGCGCTTTCTTGGCGTCGAGTTTCTTTTCCTGCAAACGCTGCACGCAGAAGGAACATTTTTCAATCACCCCTCTGGAGCGCACCGTTACATCGGGATTCAGCACCATGCGGGTGAGGTCGTCGTTCATCTGCATGACCGACTCGTCCATATCCACACCAATCAGCGGTTGCTGGTTGTTCTTGAAACTGTCGGCACCGGTATAATCAAGCCAGTTGAAGCGGCGTACCTTATAAGGACAGTTGTTGGCGCAGTAGCGTGTTCCGATGCAGCGGTTGTAGGTCATCTGGTTGAGACCTTCGCTGCTGTGGTTGGTGG
>CAZZLI010000041.1:9855-21174 GCA_964655055.1 uncultured Ferruginibacter sp. | reverse complement strand
AGAGCGTTACGCTCCGTGAAGGCGCGCCTGCTTTCGTGTTTTATGAAGGTCCCCCCAGTGCAAACGGTATGCCCGGCATCCATCATGTGATTTCAAGAACGCTGAAAGATCTGGTATGCCGCTACAAAACCATGCAGGGTTTCCAGGTCAAGCGCAAGGGCGGCTGGGATACACACGGGTTGCCTGTTGAACTGGGTGTTGAAAAGGAGCTGGGCATCACCAAAGAAGATATCGGTAAGAAGATTTCCGTGGAGGACTACAACCTCAAATGCCGCGAAGTGGTGATGCGTTACAAGGACAAGTGGGACGAAATCACCCGTCAGATGGGTTATTGGGTGGATCTGGAACATCCCTACATCACGTTTGAAAACGGCTATATCGAAACCCTCTGGTGGATCCTCAGTGAACTGCACCGCAACGGTTACCTCTACGAAAGTGTGAGTATCCAGCCCTATTCACCGGCAGCCGGAACAGGACTTTCTTCCCACGAACTCAACCAGCCCGGTACCTACAAGGATGTGAAAGATACCAGCGCCACGGTGATGTTTCGTCTGATTGCCGGTGAACAAAGCAGCAGACTGACCCGGGTCGCCGGTGGTGAAGATGTATTCCTCATGGCCTGGACTACCACACCCTGGACGCTTCCTTCCAATCTTGGTCTTACTGTGGGCCCCGATATCGATTATGTATTGGTATGCACCTATAATCCTTATACCTTCCAACGGATACAGGTCATACTTGCGGAAGCCTTGCTGGGTCGCTATTTCAAGCCTGCCGGCGAAAACGGCAATCTGGATGCGGCCGAATATGCGGCAACCCCGGAGAATAAAAATGCAGCCCTTCCCTGGAAAATCACGGCACGCTTCAAAGGCGCCGAACTGCAAGGTCTCCGATACGAACAGTTGATTCCTTCCGAAGCCGGAAGCCTTGATACGATAAAAGCCATCACGCCCGACGCCGATCCCTTCCGTGTGGTATGCGGCGACTTCGTAACCACCGAAGACGGAACCGGCATTGTACATACCGCACCCGCTTTCGGTGCCGATGACTTCCGCATGGGGCAGAAGAACAAACTGGGGATCCTTACGCTGGTTGACCGTCAGGGAAAATTTGTGGATGGATTGGGCGAGTTTTCGGGTCGTTATGTGAAGAATTATACCGACGATCCGGCATATGCCGATGTGAATGTCGATATCTGTATCCGGCTTAAAAAAGAGAACCGTGCCTTCCGGGTGGAGAAATACGAACACAGTTACCCGCATTGCTGGCGAACCGACAAGCCCATCATTTATTATCCGCTTGATGCCTGGTTCATCCGTACCACAGCCGTGAAGCAACGCATGATTGAGCGCAATGCCGAAATCCGCTGGAAACCTGCTGCTACAGGTACCGGGCGTTTCGGCAACTGGCTGGAGAATATGGTGGACTGGAATCTGAGCAGGAGCCGTTTCTGGGGAACCCCGCTGCCCATCTGGAAAACCGTGGATGCGGCAGGACAGTATATCGAAGTGCAGGACGGTGGCGAAATCACCTGCATCGGTTCCATGGCCGCTTTGCAGGAAGCTATTAACAAAGCTGCTGCAGAACTCGGGGGCGATACCAACCAGCGCTTCATTGGAAAAGGATTGACCGATTTGCATAAGCCCTATGTTGATGAAATCATTCTGGTATCCTCTACCGGAAAGCCCATGCGCCGTGTGCCCGACCTGATTGATGTCTGGTTCGACAGCGGTGCCATGCCTTACGCACAATGGGGCCTCCCCGAAAAGCGTAAGGGTACCGAGCCTACCCGCGAAGAATGTCTGGCTTACTGGAAAGCCTGTCAGGGCGGTAGTTCAGCAGCATCGGGCTGGTCGGGTGCCGATTTCATTGCGGAAGGCGTGGACCAGACCCGCGGTTGGTTCTATACCCTGCATGCACTTGCCGTATTGTTGTTTGACGGTGTTGCGTATAAGACCGTTGTCAGCAACGGGCTGGTGCTCGACAAGAACGGCAACAAGATGAGCAAGCGGCTGGGCAATGTGGTGGATCCCTTTGCAACCATAAACAGTTTCGGCCCCGATGCCACACGATGGTACCTGATCACCAATGCAAGTCCATGGGACAGCCTCAAGTTCGACGCCGAAGGAATAAAGGAAGTGCAGCGCAAGTTTTTCGGCACAGTGTACAATACCTATCAGTTCTTCGCGCTCTATGCCAATCTCGACAACTTCTCATACGCGGAGGCTGAAATTCCATTGAACGAACGTTCGGAACTGGATCGCTGGATCCTTTCTTCCCTGCATTCCCTCATTGCCCGTGTTCAGGAAAACATGGACGCCTATGAACCCACGCAGGCCGGCAGGGATATCGAGGATTTTGTGGACCGTCAGCTCAGCAACTGGTATGTGCGGCTCAGCAGAAGGCGGTTCTGGAAGGGGGAATATGCGCACGACAAGATCTGCGCCTATCAGACCTTGTATGAATGTCTGGAAAAAATCGCCGGCCTCATCGCGCCCATCGCACCGTTTTTTGCTGAATGGCTTTTCGGTAATCTGAATGCGGTTTCAAAGCGCATTCCGCAAAAATCGGTTCACCATACCCTGTTCCCCAAATATGAAGCACAGAAAACCGATGCCGCACTTGAGGAGCGGATGCGTCTGGCCCAGGAGGTTTGCTCGCTGATCCTTTCCCTGCGGAAGAAGGTGAACATCAAAGTCCGGCAGCCGCTGAAGACGGTATTTATACCCGCATTGGATGAAAGCATGGCTTCGGGAATCCGCCGGATGGAGTCCGTCATCTTGTCGGAAACCAATATCCGGTCCATCGAACTGCTGGATGCAGGCAACGATTTCATCAAGAAAAAGGCCAAGGCCAATTTCAAGACCCTGGGGAAGAAACTGGGTCCGAAAATGAAGGCTGCCGCCGATGCCATTGCCAGATTCGGCAATGCCGAAATCGACCAGGTTCTGGCCGGGACCTATGCGCTTGAACTTCCTGATACTGAACCAATTGTCCTGGGCCCCGAGGATCTTGACGTCGTTACCGATGAAATACCCGGTTTTGAAGTAGCCGGCCGGGGAAATATTACGGTTGCGCTGGATATTGTTATCACGCCCGATTTGAAACAGGAGGGGGATGCCCGGGAGTTTGTGAACAGGATGCAGCTGCTCCGTAAGGAGAAACAGCTGGCTGTAAGCGACCGGATTGAGGTTGAAGTATCGGAAAATAGGGCATTGCAGCCTGCGTTGATTCAGTTTAAGGACTATATTTGCGCCGAAATTTTGGCAGATTCGCTCACTTTTTCGGCGGAAGCCATGCCGAACGGATCGGAAATCGATGTGAATGATGCCATCCTTACTGTAACCATCAACAAAAAAGGAGGTTAACTATGGCAACCCCTAAAAAAGCCCCTGCAGCCAAGGGAAAAGCACCTGTGAAGAAAGCGGCGAAACCAGCAGCTAAAAAGGCTCCGGCCAAGCCTGCTGTTAAGAAAGCCCCGGCCAAACCGGTGGTAAAAAAAGCTGCTCCCGTTAAAAAAGCTGCACCCGTCAAAAAAGCATCAGTACCTGCTAAAAAACCGGCTGCACCTGCAAAGAAACCCGCCGCTCCGGCTAAAAAATCACCGGCTCCGGTTAAAAAACCTGCGGCTCCGGTCAAAAAATCCAGTGTTCCGGTCAAGAAAGTTGCGACTCCGCTCAAAAAGCCTGCTGCTCCTGTTGCCAAATCAGTACCTGCAAAAAACACCCCCGTTCCCCCAGTGAAAAAAGCTCCTGTACCTGCGGCTGCACCGGCCAAAGCACCGGCCAAGCCCTCAACACCTGCCCCTGCGGCCAAACCTGTTACTGCAAAGCAGGTGAAAACCACTCCGATGCAGCCAGTGAAAGCCAAAGACATCAAAGTGCCTGCGCCCAAGCCTGTAGTGATTCCAAAAATTACCACCAAAACCGTAAAGAAATACGAGCCGGAATTTGTGAAGTCGGTGCTGGACAGTCAGCCTGATGCTAAGCCCGGACCTACTCAGCGCTACAGTGATACCGAACTCGAGGAGTTTCGTGAGTTGATCTTACGAAAACTGGAATCGGCCCGAAAAGAACTTTCCTACCTGCAGGGACTCATCACCCGTAAGGATGATATGGGCGGCGATGAATCCGACAACCGCTATATGACCATGGAAGATGGCGGGTTGAGTATGGAACGCGAACAGCTGGGTCAGATGGCCAGCCGCCAAATCACCTTCATCGACCATCTGGAGAAAGCACTGATGCGTATTGAGAACAAGACCTATGGCATCTGCCGCGAAACAGGCAAGCTGATCGACAAGGCCCGTCTGCGCGCAGTGCCCCATGCTACGCTTAGCATTGAAGCCAAGATGGGGAAGGTGAAATAGTTCTGACCGCCATTCATCCCGTTCTGATTCAGATCATTTTTATAAGCCCCTATGCGGGCTTTTTTCATTGTTGGATTTTCATGAAGCGTCATACGGCTGAGTGCAAAGTGAAATGTCATGGTAAATTGCGGTACTTTTGAAAGAAACAGCCGGGTATGCAAACAGAATCCAAGAGGCAGAAACAGGTATCGGGACTGATCAATGAGGAGCTGGACGATATTTTCCGGCGCATGAACCTGCTGATGATCGATGGCGGTATGGTATCGGTAGCCTCCGTGAAAGTCACCCCCGACCTTTTTGAAGCACGTATTTACCTGAGTTTTTTCAAGATAGCCGATCCGCAGGCCACGCTGAAAAAGTTCCAGGAGAAAAGCAGGGAAATCCGCAAGGAACTGGGTGTTCGCGTGCGGCATCAACTCCGCAGCATTCCCGAATTGAAATTCTTCATTGACGATACGCTGGATTATGTGTTCAAAATGGAAGAACTTTTCAAAAAGCTGGAGGATGACAAGAAAGGTCCAGGCTCACCGGAAGCCTAATGGTTTGAAATCATCCCGCTTGCCCTAGCTTACCAATTGATGTTTCATCATTCACTCACACTACAAAACAACTTTCCTTGTACCTGAATTTCGCCTGGCGCTATTTCAGGGCGAAAAAAAACGCCAACGCCATCAACATCATCGCCTGGGTAACAGTTGGCGTCATTGCCTTTGCAACGGCATGCCAGATTCTGGTATTGAGCGTGTTCAATGGCTTTGAGGGACTGGTGAAATCGCTGTATGCCGATTTTTATGCCGATGTGCGCATCAATCCGGCTAAGGGAAAAATCGTAAAACTAGACACAGGGATGCTGCAACAGGTATCCGGGATACCCGGTGTGGAGGCCGTTTGTGCCATTGCCGAAGAGAAGGCTCTGTTGCAACACGGTGAAGCGCAGACGGTGGTTTTTCTGAAAGGTGTTGATGAACACTATCCTAAGGTTTGCCGGTTACCCGAAAAAATTTATCAGGGTTCATTTGAAACCGGAACGCCTGAATTGCCCGGTCTTGTTGTGGGTGCCGGCATTCAGAATGCTGCCGGACTAAGTACGGGCGCACCAATACAACCATCTCGGGTAGCACTTATTTTGCCCCGTAAAGGCGGTATCAGTGCGGCAGATCCGCTGCAGTCACTGACGGAGGGTGAGGCGGTCGTATCCGGTGTGTTCTCCATACAGCAGGATTTCGATACCCGCTATGCGATTACCAATATCGGGTTCATCAAATCGCAGTTGGGTTTTTCAGCGGATGAATACAGCGCACTTGAACTACGCCTCAGGCCGGGTGCCGATGAAAAAGAGGTTCTTTTCCGCTTAAGCAATACCCTTGGCTCCGGTTATCGCGTGCTCAACCGGTACGAGCAGAACAGCAGCCTGTACCGGACCATGCGGATGGAGAAATGGGTCATCTATGCGGTGTTGACACTGATTCTGCTTGTTGCGGCATTCAATATGATCAGCGCGCTGACCATGCTGGTGCTGGAGAAAAAGAAGGACATCAGCGTGCTGCAAAGCCTTGGCGCCGATCGTGCCGTGATTGCCAAAATCTTTCTTACGGAAGGCATGTTGCTGGGAATCATCGGCTGCGGCATCGGTATCCTGATGGCCGTAGCGGTCGCATTTCTGCAAATCCGCTACAAACTGATCAAGCTGCAAGGTGGCTCCTTCCTGATCGATTATTTTCCGGTTAAGTTGAAGGCGGAAGATTTTTTCCTGGTTTCGGCAACTGCCCTGCTGATTGTATTCCTGTCGGCGTATTTCCCGGCACGGAAAGCCTCAAGTCAGCCCTTCAATTTGAAAGCCTGAATCCTTTGCTGATGCAGTTGCTTAATAATCACCGAGGGTTTCGGGGAGTTGGGCCAGCGCTTCTTTCAGTTGTTCATCGTTTGGCGCCACACCATGCCAGTGGTGTGTTCCTTCCATAAAGCTTACGCCGGCGCCCATCACGGTTTTCATCAGGATGACAACCGGACTTCCTTTGCCGGTGAGGGATTTGGCTTTTTCGAGCATGTCAATCACCTCTTCCAAAACGTTGCCGTTTTCCAGGTTCAGTACGGTCCAGCCGAATGCGCTGAATTTTTTTTCAAGGTCACCAAGGTTTAATACTTGTGAAGTAGGCCCGTCAATCTGTTGTCCGTTGACGTCAATGGTGGCGATGATATTGTCGATCTTATGGTGGGCGGCAAAGAGAATGGCTTCCCAGTTCTGCCCTTCATCCAGTTCACCATCGCCGTGTAGAGAGAAAACAAGATGCGTGTCGCCATTGCATTTTTTGGAGAGCGCGCAGCCCAGGGCCACACTGAGACCCTGGCCGAGCGATCCACTGGCCATCCGTACTCCGGGAAGATGTTCGTGCGTGGCGGGGTGTCCCTGAAGCCTGCTATTGAGCCTGCGGAAAGTAGCCAGTTCTGATATTGGAAAGTAGCCGCTCCGGGCAAGGGTGCTGTAGAATACGGGGGAAATATGCCCATTGCTGAGGATGAACAGGTCTTCTCCGATACCATCCATGGAAAACTCCGGCCTGTGGCGCATCACTTTGAAATACAATGCGGTGAAGTATTCGGTGCAGCCCAGTGAACCGCCGGGGTGGCCACTTTGCACGGCATGTACCATGCGCACAATATCGCGTCGGATCTGGGTGGAAATTTCTTTGAGTTCGGCCATTGCGGTGTTTTCGCAAACCTACTAAGAAATCATCGCAACGTGGGTATGCATCCGGTTAAATAATCATGTTCAGCTGCTGCTGTTAAGGTCTAAAATTTCGGCAATTGGGGCTTTTTCTTTAAGTTGCATATGTAAAACTGCCTGAGTTTCAGCGATCCGGCAATAATCGGGCGATCAATCTGCGCTATGTATAATGTCATCTTCAGCGGCGGGCTCGGATTTATCATCACCTTCTTCTCCATACCCATCATCATCCAGGTGGCCCGCCAGAAGAAAATGTTCGATGAGCCCGACGAACGGAAGATTCATAAGATGGTGATTCCCACCCTTGGGGGATTAGGAATCTTTGCCGGATTCATCCTGGCAACCTTGTTGGGTGTTCCGGAGGGAAGCCAGTTTCTCCAGTATTTCGCTGCCGCCTTCATCGTGATTTTTTTTCTGGGCATCAAAGACGATATCCTGGTTTTGTCGGCTGCCAAGAAATTCCTGGGACAGCTGATTGCCGCAGGCATCATCATCAAGTTCGGCGGGGTGCATATCTCCAATATGCATGGATTTCTAGGCATTGGCGAAATACCCCGCCTGGCCAGCATTCTCTTCACCATGTTCACCATTGTGGTGATTACCAATTCCTTCAACCTGATTGACGGCGTTGACGGGCTGGCCGGAAGCCTGGGTTTAATGACCGCCCTGATTTTCGGTTCCTACTTCATCTATGTCGGGCAACTGATGTATTCGGTTATGGCGTTTTCGCTTGCAGGCAGCCTTATCGGATTTCTCGTCTATAATTATTCACCGGCCAAGATATTCATGGGCGATACGGGCTCTTTGCTGATCGGGCTTACCAATTCCATCATGGTGGTCAAGTTCATCAATATCGCCGGATTGAGCGGTTCGGCGCTTCCGCTGGAATCGGCCCCCGCTATCGGCTTTGCCATCCTCTTTGTGCCTCTCTTCGACACCCTGCGTGTTTTCGCCCTGCGTATTCTGGGCAGGCGTTCGCCTTTCAGTCCCGACCGGTCGCATGTGCATCATTTCATGCTTGATCTCGGATTGTCACACCGCACCATAACCACGATTTGTGTTAGTGCCAATATCGCATTCATCCTTCTTGCTTTTTCACTGAGAAGCCTTGGTACAACCTCGGTGATTGGTTTGCTTTTCCTAACCGGTACTTTGATTATCGCCTTCCTGTACTATAAGCGGGCGCTGGCCAAAAAGACCCTTAGCGGCCTGGATGCCGATGCCTTTGAAGAGGACAGGGGATTCACTTCAAGGAAAGTGTTCACACTTACGACCAAAGTGGCTAAAGTAGAATATTGAGTTCAGATTTTTCGGCGGTTGTAAGCATCGGAAAACAACCATACATTTTTTTAAGGAGTGTAAACGAACAGGCCCGGGAAATTATCCGGGCCTGTTCGTTTGTGTTGTATTCTTTTAGTGATTGAGGAAAATCTTTTCTGTTCTGTACAGGCTTCCTTCCGCGTACTGAATAAGGTAGATGCCGTTGGTTTGACGGCTCAGGTCGATGGTTTGTCTGCCGCTCAATCCGGTCATTTTCCATATCAAGGCACCGGAAGTGCTGAACACCGCAATGCTATAATTGATGCCACCGGTTATATTGAACCGGTCTTTGCCATTCGGGACGATGCTGAATGTAGTGGATCCGTTGTTTTGCAACTGTATCGTGTTTGAATATTTCCGCTGGTTGTCGGTACCCCTTACATTCAGCCGGAAAAATCCCCGCGCACCGGTCATGGGATTTGCACCGGTATAATTGCTGGCCGAACCATCAAAGCTGATCCAGGGCGAGAAACGCTCTCCGTTTTCACTGTATTCGATGGTTGTTGAGGCAATAGGATTGTCCGACTGGATTTCCCAGTTCAGCCTGATTCCGTTGTTGACAACTGCGCCGTTGAGGGTAACGCTGCGGATGGGGAGTATCCGGGCGATGCCTTCGATGGAATAGCCCCCAAGGCTTCCGTAATCGGTGGTGTTTGAGTTGCCTGTGCCCTCAATCATCAGGAAATACGCTCCCGATTGGAGCACCGTGTCGATCGTTACGCTGAGCCGGTCGGTCCGGTCATAGGTCCGGATCAGATTCCTGGATGCATTGAAGAGAGAAACTTTGATATCGAGATTGGCGCCGTCGGTATTTCCTCCGATATGGTAAGGATTGATGGTCAGCAGGACATTGGAATTTTCCGTGAGGTTGAACCGGAAACAATCCTTGTCAGTATTGGTACTGATGATGCCGTTGATGCTGAATGACGTGATGTCGAGCAGTGCCGGATTGTTGTTGACGTCATCCGAATAATCGTCGGTACGGTAGCCGAATCCGTTTTGGCTGGTGATGATACCGAGATTGTCCTGGTTGCTGCTGCAGCCCTGCGGTGTAGGTCCGTTGTTCCATCCGCTCATATTCCGGTAGTAGCTGTTGCCCATGATGGGCGCCCAGGAGGCCTCACCCAGACCGGCGCCTTCATTGTAGGTAGCCGTGAGGTTGCAGCCTGCATCGTATTTCGACTGATGGCTGAGTCCCAGGGTATGCCCGGTTTCATGTGAACAGCATTCGGCCACATATTTCGGGAAGTAGGCCAGCCGGTCGGGAAATACGAAGCAGGGTGTATCGTCACCCCAGGTGAAGGAACCGAGAAAGGCCACGCCACCAACACCCGGGAACCAAGCGCTGGTTGTGGTCACCACCACCCGGATACGCTGGGTGACCGGTGCGGAAAGAAATACCGTTAGGCTGGTGGTCACATTCACATTGAAGGGGCGGAAGTCTTCCGCCACACGTGCATAGATTTCCTGGATAGCCGCAGCACTCAGCCCTGATGGTGCTGCGGTGAAATTGTTACCGCCATTCCACATGGGGCTGTTGATGGTTTCACCGTCGAAGTCGAGGTAGATGGTCGCCTTCGCCGTGATATAACTGTTGAGGTTGGTTTGCGCTTCCGTTTTGGTAAGCAGGACCGAAAATACGGCCAGTAGCAGGTAAAGTTTTTTCATGGTAGCGGATTTGCCCTTTCGGGCGCTTTTGTTTTATAAAGGATATCGGATCGAATTCAATTCGCATGCCCGTCAATGCTGGTCGCATGTGGGTAACAGCGTTGCTGTTTCCACTTTTACCAGCTGATACGCATCGCCTTTCTGCTGCAGCAAAAATCCATCGGCATAGTTGCTGTTCAGGATTCTTCCGGAGAATACCGTTTTACCCTCCGGTGTGTTCCGACGGGTCAGGGCGAAGATCGACTGGTTGTATTCACTGAGTTCGATACCCAGGGTTTCCATAGTGCCGTATTTGCTGGTACGGGTTTTGACCTTGCCGCGAACAGATAACGAGTTACTGATTCGTATGTCTACCCCCTGATTCTGGGTGGCGTCAAACAACGCATTGAGTTGAACAGGATTACAGTCGATTACGGAAGAAAGTTGTTGGAATTGCGCGGGCTTTCCCTGAAGAGTTTTTTGCGCGAGTGCGGCAGAGGCAGATATGCACAGAAGACATACCACAAGGGTTAGGATTCTCATTTCTTTTGTTTTTATAGGTTATTGAACCGGCTGCGGTTGCGGCAACTGAATGTGGAAAGCAAGAGGCCGAATCAATATTCCCGGAGATGGATAAATCCGGGGCGGATTTAATGGATCTGGATAATACAGCAGATTAACGTATAGGGAATAACTAATATTGTGGGTATCGTCATTCTTCGACGGGAATACCGATTGGATATCTGTAATAGACCAATATAATCGGCCCAAACAGCTATCACATCGGCATTATACGGGGAAACTTTTGGGCTATAAGTAACTTCACTTTCATATAAGTTCAATAGCGTCCGATGCCGAGCAGCACCAGGGTACAGGCTTCGAGGGTGAAGATTCCCTGCTGACGGGCAATATCTTCGAGTTCGGGATTTTCGGTTCCGGGATTGAACAGGATGCGGCGCGGGTTCAGTGATATAATGTAATCGTAATACATAACCTGCTTTTCCGCATTGAGATAAAGGGTGATGGTATCAATTCCTTCAGCAGGAACAGGTTCCGGATGGATGGTGACATCGCCGATGATTCCGGCCCTGTTGCCGACTGCCGTAACGGGAATTTGCTTTTCCCGGAGTTTTTGAACCGCCTTGTAGCTATACCGCTCCGGATTGTTGCTGGCTCCCAGCACCAGGGTTTTTTTTGCTTGATTTTCAGGTTCAGGCATAGGTCAGGCGATGAATTTTGCCCGAATGGCGGGGCCGGG
>CAZZLI010000041.1:0-9755 GCA_964655055.1 uncultured Ferruginibacter sp. | reverse complement strand
TAGAGTTCTTTGGTTTCCTGGGCAATCTGGGCCAGACTTTTCTGATCGGCGAAACGCACCACCGGAACAATCAATCCGTCGGGGATGGCCACTGCCGATCCGATATGGATATGGTGGTTGCGGCGGATGAAATCGCCCATCCAGCTGCTGTTCACATCGGGGTGTTTGCGTAACGCCAGGGCGCAGGCCTTGATGATGATATCGTTGAAGGAAACTTTCACCGGGCTGGCTTCGTTGATGGCGGTACGCGCAGTCATGGCATTGTCCATGCCGATTTCCATGCTCAGGTAAAAATGCGGTGCCGTGGTTTTGCTTTCGCTTAGGCGGCGGGCTATGGCTTTGCGCATCTGGCTGAGCGGAATGTCGGTATGCTGTTCGGTACCTGAAACCACGGGGCTGATGAGTTGTGCGGCAGGAGCTGTTGCAGTTGCAACTATTTTACCCGGCACATAGCTGTCAATATCTTTTCGTACAATCCTGCCGTTGTCGCCGCTTCCGTTGATTTCTCCGAGCGGAATTCCGCGCTCTGCCGCCATCTTACGGGCCAGAGGCGAGGCTTTAAGCCGCTGGTCGCTGCCGTTAACTGATGCGGCAACCGGTGTTGCAGCGGTTGTTACGGCCTCAGTAGTTTTTGGCTCCTGAGTCGCATGTGAAGTTGATACAGGATTGTTATTTGCTCCTGATTTTTCTGCGGCAACATAGGCGCTTACATCGGTACCTGCCTTTCCGACTATGGCAATAATTTCGTTTACTTTCGTCATATTGCCCGCTTCAATACCCACATAAAGCAAGGTTCCTTCTTCATAGCCTACCACTTCCATGGTGGCTTTATCGGTCTCCACTTCGGCGAGCACATCGTCGGATTTTACCTTGTCGCCGATTTTCTTGTTCCAGGAAATGATTTTCCCCTCAGTCATCGTATCGCTGAGCAGGGGCATGCGAATCACTTTCGCACCATCGGGAAGCTGCACCGCAGTTTTGTTATCAGGCTGGGGTTTTACCGGTTCGGGACTTACTGCCGGTTTGGTATCGGATATTGATTGTGTTGCAGATCCCAGCAGCTCTTTGTAATCTTCGCCTTCTTTTCCCACAACAGCAAGCAGCCCGTCCACCGCCACGGTTCCACCTTTGGCGATACCGATATGCAGTAAGGTGCCTTCCTGATAACTTTCCAGTTCCATGGTGGCTTTGTCGGTCTCCACCTCGGCGAGCAGGTCGCCGGGCTTGATTTTGTCGCCCACTTTCTTATGCCATTCCACAATCACCGCTTCGGTCATGGTGTCACTCATTCGGGGCATCCGTATCGCTTCTGCCATAGAAAATAACGCTTTGAAATTTTGATGCCGAAATTACTGCAAAAAAGGGAAAGGATTGAATAATCCCATAGCGGATATGCTGTTTTGTTGAATAATTTTTCCTGCAGGAAATGCCCTGCCGATGGTGGTTTCAGGAAATATCAAGCTTTAGGCGGTCACGCAATTCTTTGACCAGCGGATATTTTTCGGCCAGCAGCAGATAGCGTTCTTTTTTAGAGAGGGGTGTCGGGGTTTGTCCGGAATCGGTCTGCAGGTCTTCGGCCTCGATCTGGAATGTGATTTTCAGGTTGTTGAAATAGGTCTGCAAATGGTCGGTCAACGGGGTTTTTTCCGACTCGATAAAGGTTTTCTGCAGTATGCCCCTGGTCGTGATTCCGATAGTGACTTCGTCAATGACCCGGATGCCGGCTTCACTGAACTGGGTCACGGCAAGGGTATTTTCGTTTTTGCGCAGTTGTTCGATGAACAGGTTCCAGGCATCCTGCAGCAATTCTTGAGAAAGCGGTTTCACCGGTTTCAGCAATTGCTGTTCTTTGGCAATGCGTTCTTTGATTTTGGCGAGTGAACCCAGCGGTGCGGATGTTGTATTTGTGGAAGTTGTCTGTTGAACTTCAGGTTGCGGAGCTTTGACAAGGGTGCTGTCGATGCTGAGTCTGGGGCCGGTTGATGCCGGTTGCGCTGTTGCCGGCTGCGAAGATGTTTGCGCAGGTTTCTGTGTTCCGGTTTCTCCGGCCCCGCCTTTGAGTTTGATGATGGGCAGGGCACGAAAGGCGAGAACTTTTCCGGATTCAGTCAGCTTTTTTTTTTCAGCGATGCCGCCTTCTGAAACCAGATGCAGCGCCTGTTCCAGATAGCAAAGTTTGATCAGCAGCATTTCGACATGCAGCCGTTTGTTTTTCGCCTGCCTGAACTGAAGTTCCGCCTCGCCCAGCAGGTTGAGGGCGCTGATCAGGAAGGCGGGGTCGGTTTGCTGTGCGGCTTCGGTATAGCGTGCCCTGAAATCGTCGGCTACTTCGATAAGGGCAGCGGCCGCAGGATCCCGGCTGAGCAGGATGTTGCGGATGAATTCGGCAAAGCCGTTGATTACCGTATCGCCTTCGAATCCCTTGCTGTTGATGGTATCGAACATCAGCAGGGTTTCGGTCAGCTTTTGGTTGCGGATATTGGTCAGCAGTTCGAAGAAATAATCCTCATCGAGGATGTTGAGGTGTTCGAGGGTGTTCTTGTAGGTGAGGTCGCCGTTGGTGAAGCTCACAATCTTGTCGAGAATGCTCAAGGCATCCCGCAGGCACCCTTCGCTTTTCTGGGCGATGACATGCAGGGCTGCCGCTTCGGCTTTTATATCTTCCTGTTCGCAGATCTGCCGCAGATGGGCGGTGGTATCGGCAATGGTGATCCGCTTGAAATCGAAGATCTGGCAGCGGCTCAGTATGGTGGGAAGGATCTTGTGTTTTTCGGTGGTGGCCAGAATGAAAATCGCGTAGGGGGGAGGTTCCTCCAGGGTTTTGAGAAAGGCATTGAAGGCCTGGGCGCTGAGCATGTGCACCTCGTCGATGATGTAGACCTTGTATTTACCCGCCTGTGGTGCAAAACGAACCTGTTCGCAGAGGGCGCGGATGTCATCGACCGAATTGTTGCTGGCTGCATCCAGTTCGTGGATGTTGAAGGAGCCGCCGGTATCGGAAGCGATGCAGTTTTCACAGGCATTGCAGGCTTCACAATCGGCTGTGATGTTGAGGCAATTGATGGTTTTGGCCAGAATACGGGCGCAGGTGGTTTTGCCAACACCCCGGGGACCGCAGAAGAGGAAGGCATGGGCCAGATGGTTTTGCCTGATGGCATTTTTCAGCGTAGTGGTGATATGCTGCTGGCCGATAACGGTATCAAAATTCTGCGGACGGTATTTTCGTGCCGAAACAATGAAATTGTCCATAGGTGCAAGTTACGGTATGGCAAAAGAAATCACCCTTGGGAACTAAGGTCCGGGCGTATTTGTGGAAAATTCCCGGGAGGTCACGTTGGTCGCTCAGAGAAGCGGATGGGACGTTACAGGAATGCTTCTGTCGAAGAAATAGCGGTATGTGGCCAGTTCCCGACTGCAGAAGGATTCGCCCAGGTTTTTGGCGATATTGACCATCTTGGGATTGAACTCCCCGATCCACTGGATTTCGTAGGTAGTATAGGGGCTTTTTTTGGATTGCATGAATTTAGCGGCTTCGCCTACGATATAGGCATCCACGCCTTTGCCCTGGAATTCCGGAACGATGCCGAAAGCCAGTCCCGTGCACTTGCGGTTGGCCTTGAACCGGCGGAGCAGCAGGAATTTGATCTTATGCAGCAGATCGAACTTCCCGTTCAAATGGCGGAACCATTCATTGAGATCGGGCAGGTTGACGAACATGGCGATGGGTTCGTTGCGGTAATAGGCGAAGTAGATGATCCGTTCGTCGAGTATGGGCAGCATTTTTTTGAAAAGCAGCCTGGCTTGTTCCAGCGGCATCTGTTTGTTCCCGCCATGTCCGGCCCAGGCCTTGTTGTACACGGTGGTGAAGTCGTTTGCAAATTTTTCAAGGTCCTTTTTACGGAAATGTTCGCTGTGGAAATCGGGGTCGGCGGCGAGTGCGGCATGCCGCTGATGTATTTTTTCGGAGAGCGGCTTCAGCGGTTCCATGCTGAAGCAGAGTTGCCGGTAGAAGATGCTGAATCCGTATCGCTCGAAGAGGTCCACATAAAAAGGCGGATTGTAGTTCATGGCATAAAGCGGCTCACCGAATCCCTTGATCACCAGACCCCACCAGCGGTCGCGTTCGCCGAAATTCACCGGTCCGTCCATGGCCTGCATGCCGTTTTCGGCCAGCCAGGCTTTTGCACGATCAAAGAGCAGGGCGGCGGCATCGGGGTTGTTGATGCATTCGAAGAAACCGATGCAGCCTGTGGGAACGGTATCGCCCTTGTTCTTGTATTTTTTATTGACAAATGCGGCTATTCGTCCTGCCGGGTTTCCCTGATTGTCGTATAAGATCCAGCGGCAGGCCTTGCCGTTGCGGAAGGCTTTGTTTTTTTTTGGATTGAACACATCGGTCACATCCTGGTCGAGCGGTCGGATATAGTTAGGATCGTTCCGGTATAGGACTACGGGTACCTGCAGGAATTCTTTTTCTCCGGCCTTGTCCTGTACTTCTTTGAGTTGCATCCGGTTCAGGTTTCCGAAAACGGATCAGTCGATCCGGGTGATTTTGATGACGTTGGTGGGCAGATGCAGCTTGATGGGTGTGCTGCCGGTGTTGACCACGATATTGCCCGGGCTGACGAATCCGCGTTCTTTCAGGATGTTGAGTTGGTCGTTGAAGATATCGTCGAGGCTCTCTTCTTCATCATAAAAGATGGCCCGCACGCCCCAGCTGATGCTGAGCTGGTTGATCAGGCTGCGCTCCTTGCTGAAGATGAAGAGGGGGGCCTTGGGACGGTAGCTGCTCAGCATGAATCCGGTATAACCGCTTTGGGTCATACCCACCAGCGCATCGGCGTTCACATCCTTGGCCAGTTTGCAGGCGGAAGAACAGAGGGCATCGCTCAGCAGCGAGGGGGAATGCTGCTGCGGGGTGAGGATGTCGTCGCGGTGGTAGTTGTAGGTTGTGCGTTCGGCTTCCAGAATGATCTTGCTCATGGTTTCCACCACCAGTGCAGGATATTCGCCCATGGCGGTTTCTCCGCTCAGCATCACCGCATCGGCGCCTTCCAGAACGGCGTTGGCTACGTCGGTTACCTCGCTCCGGTTGGGTTTGGTGCGTTCCATCATGCTCTCCATCATTTGCGTGGCCACAATCACAGGCTTTGCACGGTGCATGGCTTTGCGGATCAGTTCTTTCTGGATGCTGGGTACTTTTTCAATGGGCACTTCAACGCCAAGGTCGCCCCGGGCAATCATGATGCCGTCGCTTTCCACGACAATGTCGCGGATATTCTTGAGCGCCTCGGGCATTTCGATTTTGGAAATGATCTTGATCTTGCTTTTCCGCGCTTTGATACGTTTTTTCAGTTCCTGCACATCGCGGGCATGACGCACGAAGGAAAGCGCCACCCAGTCGAGGTTTTTATCGATGATGAACTCGAGGTCGGCGATATCCTTTTCGGTAAGTGAGGGCATGGTGAGCGCCGAATCAGGCAGGTTCACCCCTTTTTTGGGCAGCAGCAAACCACCCAGGGTTACCGTCACCTTGATTTCCTTGCTGTTGAGTATTTGCAGCACCTTCACTTCCATCTTCCCGTCGTCGAGAAAGATCCGCTCGCCTACTTTCACATCGGTGGTCAGGCTCGGATAGGATACGTAGATCTTTTGATTATTGCCAATCTGCTTTTCGGTGGTGAAGATGATCTCGTCGCCTGGTTTCAGTGTGATTTTTCCGTTTTCGATGTCGCCCACCCGGAGTTTAGGGCCCTGCAGGTCGCCGAGGATGGCGATGTTGTAAGGCTCTTCCTTGTTGATCCTGCGCACGTGATCGATAACGGCTGACTTGTCTTCATAAGTGCCGTGCGAGAAATTGAGCCGGAAGCAGTTGGCGCCCGCTTTCACCAGTTCAAGCAATTGCTCGTAGGTGGAGCAGGCCGGACCAACGGTTGCCACGATCTTCGTTTTCTTGATGGCATGCTTGATCCCTGCCTCTTTGTCCATCTCGGCGTGCAGGTATTTGCTGATATGTTTTTTCATGATGTTGTTGTGGTTTTCCGGTTGATGCCGAATCAGGATGCCAGGATTTTCACCACCTTCATCCATTCCTCGCTGATGCGTTGTTTCTTTTTGACGGCTTCGTTCAGGGGGATATAATGCATGCGGTTGTTGACAATGCCTACAAACACATTGTGTTTCCCTTCGCGCAGGCATTCCACGGCCGAGTAACCCATGCGGCTGGCGATAAGCCTGTCGAAGCAGCTGGGTGATCCGCCGCGCTGTATATGTCCGAGGATGCATACCCGGGCTTCCTGCTGCGGCATCCTTTTTTGGATGATTTCACGGATTTCATTGGCTCCGCCGAATTCGCCGCCTTCAGCCACAACAATCAGGTTTACCAGTTTTTTCCGGCGTTCCTTTTCGGCAAGCTGGCTGATCAGGTCGTCGATGTCGGTCTTTTTTTCAGGAATCAGAATATTTTCCGCACCCGTGGCTATTCCGCTGTGCAGGGCGATGTATCCGGCATCACGACCCATAACCTCGATGATGAAAAGCCGGTCGTGTGCATCCGCAGTGTCGCGGATCTTGTCGATGGCTTCCACCGCGGTATTTACGGCGGTATCGAAACCGATGGTGAAGTCGGTGCCCGCAATATCCTTGTCGATGGTACCGGGTAAACCGATGCAGGGAATGTCGAATTCGTTGCTGAAGGTTTGCGCGCCACGGAAGGAACCGTCGCCACCGATGACTACCAGGCCGTTGATGCCCAGTTTTTTGAGGTTGCTGTAGGCGGTCTTCCTGCCTTCCGGGGTGAGGAATTCCTTGCTTCGCGAGGTTTTCAGGATGGTGCCTCCGCGCTGGATGATGTTGGCCACGCTGCGGCTTTCCATTTTCACAATATCGTTTTCGACCATGCCGCTGTAGCCCCGCATGATGCCGAAAACTTCCATACCATGATAGATACCCGTACGTACTACTGCTCTGAGGCATGCATTCATACCGGGGGCATCGCCACCTGATGTAAGTACCCCGATTTTGGTAACCTTATGGCTCATGTGCCTTTTTTCTTTGGATGGGAAAACAACAATCTGATCCAAAACCGGACGTTGCTTTTCGATGCGTCAAAAGTACACATTTAATGCCAATCGGAAGGGTGACGATGGTTGAAGAAGCCTGCACAAAAGAGATGCAACAGGTCGTGTTCATACTTTTTCAGTTTCTTTAACAAAGTTATCCCACATCAGCCGGAATGTTTTTTCGCGAAGTGTTTTCACATCGGTATGTTCAGGAGAAAGCGGTGGCAGGAAAATAATCTTGAGGGGAACGGGCAACAGATAAAATTTCTTGTGGATGGGCATGGCTTCGCGGGTGCCGGTAAGCACGCAGGGAATGATTTTTTTTCCGGTATCGACAGCGAGTTTGAAAGCGCCGTCATAGAAATTCTTGAGCGGCTGTCCGGTGCGGTTGCGGGTTCCTTCGGGATAGAGGCACATATGCATGCCCTTGTGCAATACGTTTTTCATTTCCTCATAACTGCGGATGCGGCTCTGGTCGCTTTTACGGTCCACCAGCACAGCGCCCCTTCTGTAAAACTGACCGAATAGCGGCACCCGGGCGAAGGAGGTTTTGGCGATGGTTTTGTTGGCACCGGGAATGAACGGTGCGCTGAGGGTGACATCGAGCAGCGCGTTGTGGTTGAAGGTTACGATATAGTTTTCACCGGGGGCGAAATGTTCCCGGCCCCTGATTTTGACCGGGCATCCGATCAGGAAGAGCCAGAAACTCATCCATATTTTTCCAACGCGTACGAAATAGGCCTGTCCTTTTTTTTCGGGCATCAGGTAACTGCACATAGCCGGCAGGAAGATGATCAGGAAACTAAGCACGAAGGTGGTGAGTCCCCATAATGCCCAGATGCGTGCGAAGATTTCTACCGCAATGTTTTTTGAACCTGATGGTCGGGAAGGCCTTTTAGATTCGCAAGGTTCCATGGCGACGAGTTTTCTTAAAGCGGGTGCAATATCGCCAATAAAAAAATGAGCGGAGCATTACGGTTGAAATGGGGAAATCAGGACAACGAAACCGGGATAGGATGTTCCTGTTATGCAATCCAGGGGGAAAGCCGGATTTTTATCCTAAAACATGTTGGCTGAATATGGATGGAGTCCTCATGATTTCTTCGGTCATTCCACATCCGCTGGTTGTCCTTTGCCATTTCCCAGCTCATCCCATTTCCTTAGTGCATAAAAAATACAAGCGGTATGCATGGCCTGCGGAAATTCGTTCCGGTGGAGCATCTCGCGAACGGTTTCCAGCGGAACCAGTCGTACATCGATTTCTTCGTTACGGTCAAGTTGTTGTCCCCGGATTTTTTTTCCTCCGGTAGCCAGAAACAGATAGGTGTATTCGTTCAGCATGCCCGGGTTGCCTGCGATCTTGCCCACGGGGTGGATTGCCGAAAATGTGTATCCGGTTTCTTCCAGCAGTTCACGGGCCATGGCGGCACTCCGGTTTTCGCCGGAATCAATGAATCCCCCGGGCACTTCATTCAATACATCACGGACAGGATGGCGGTATTGCCGGATTATGATGGCCCGGCCTTCTTCGGTAACAGCCAGTGCGCAAACCGATTCGGGAATCTCCACGACATAATACGCCTCCACAATTCTGCCGTCGGCCATGGCGCAGCGGTCGGCCCTCGCGGTGAAATAAGGATGTTTGCAGAGGTACTGCGAACTGAGGATGGTCCAGTGCATGATCAGGATTTTTATTCCAGACGGTTTCTTATTAAAAAAGGTTACTGTACGGGATACACCCGCTGCAGTAACCTTTGGTAATACGCGCCAGGCGGTTTAGTGATTATGCTCTTCTGCAGGAGCCTTCTTTCCGGCATCGGCAGCGGCCTTTTTCACATCAATAAGTTCCATCTCGAAAATCAGTGTGGCACCACCGGGAATATCGGCGCCGGCTCCGCGGTCGCCGTAAGCCAGATCGCTGGGAATATAGACCTTGTATTTGTCGCCGATGTGCATCTGCTGCAAGATTTCCGTCCAACCCTTGATCACACCGCCAACCGGAATGGTGAGGGGTTCACCGCGGTCGTAGGAATTGTCGAATTTCTTTCCGTCAATCAACGTTCCGGCATAGTGTGCAACCACGGTGTCCTGTATTGTAGGTACTGCGGAAGCGGGGTCGCCGCTTTTCAATACTTCATACTGCAAACCGCTGGGCAGGGTTTTCACACCCGGGCGGGTTTTGTTCTTGGCCAGAAAGGCTTTTCCTTTCTCCTTTTCAGCGTTCAGCTTCTTGCCCTGGTTTCCCTGCAATACGGTTTGGATCACCTGGTTGGCCTGCTGTTCACTGCAGGCGGTGGCCTTGGCGGCAAACACATCGTTCATGCCCTTGCTCATCATGGCGGTATTGACCTGATCGACCCCCTGCGCCTTGAGGTTGTTGGCGATATTCATACCCAAAGCATAACTGAAGGAGTCAAGCGTGCTTTTCAGGGAAGTAGCTGCGGGAGCAGGGTTCACCGTAACGGTTTTTACTTCTGTTTTTTGAGGCTGCTTCTGTGCGGAGGCTGCAGTGACGAGCAGGAAACTCATAAGTACCACGGTAAGGCGTTTTTTCATTTGTTGTTGGTTTTTAGATGGGCAAAAATGCTGTTTTATTTTGGTATTGTTTGCAGCTACGGGTCTGTCAAGGTATAAACTTTTGTAAATAATCAGGTTCAGTCTTCCCGGATCTCTTTTCCCGTCAGATGAATGAAT